>DATASX010000036.1 GCA_036269075.1 Sporichthyaceae bacterium | reverse complement strand
TTCCCGGCGCCGAGCGATCCCCGACTTGGGGCCGGCGGTGAAGTGTTTGGCCGGTGTCCTGACTCGCCCCGGACCGGCCCGTGCTACCCCCGCGCCGTTGCCGGCCGCGGGTCAGTGAGCGTTCCGAGACGCTGTTCCGTCAACGGCGCGTCCTGCGCCGTGGTCGGCACAGGTGCCTCCGCTCCGCCGTTACTTCGGTGCACGTCCGATGAGGTGACCGTTGTGGTGACGGCTCCTTATTTCTGTACTTAAGCTGCGGGATCCGTCTCCAGCAGTTCGGAGCGCAGCGTGGTGAGGTGTTGGGGTTCCAGGCCGTTCCTGACTAGCCACTCGGCCGCGGTGCCGTGTTCTGCCCGGAACCAGTCCAAGAAGTTCCGCATCGATACCGCGTCGGCCCGCAGGTGCGCGGAGGTGAACCCCTTCGGCCGCCAGCCCTGCCGCTTCATGTGCGCCGCCACCGCGTCCCGGTCCACGATGGTGCAGGCGTAATCAGCCACGATGTCGTTGGTCGAGGCCCCCAGCAACGACAGGACCAACGCGATCACCGTGCCGGTGCGGTCCTTGCCCGAGGTGCAGTGGAGCCATACCGGGGCCCGGCAGTGCAGCGCGAGGGTGCGTACCGCCTCAACGATCTGACGTCGGTCCAGCCGGGTCATCTCGACGTAGAACGCGCTCAGGCCCCGGTTCCCGGGGGCGGCCAGCGCCGACCCGAAAGTCTCGAGGTCGCGGACCATCGGGATGTTGAAGACGTCGACGTCCGTGCCGAACGGCAGCGGACGGTTGGGGTCGACACGCTCCCGCGGGTGGTGGCGCAGGTCGATGACCGTGCGGATCCCGAGCGCGTCGCGCAGCACGGCAAGGTCTCGGGTCGAGCAGTCGTCGAGGTGGTCGGATCGGAACAGTCGCCCGGTCCGGACCCGTCGCCCGCCCGCAACCGGGATGCCGCCGAGGTCGCGGGCGTTCACCGCGCAGTCCAACTGGACCCAACGCGGGGCGTGCGGCGGCCCGGTCAAGGTCCCGTCGAGCAGCATCGGCAGTTCCCCTTGAAGAGTTGCGGACGTCGAGTCCCAGTCTCCGCGAGGGCATCCGCCGGCTGCCACGACGGTCGAGCGAACCCCAGGAGAACACCGCCCCCTCGCGCGTGCTCCGAAACGGCTACTGGAGGTATTTCTCGACCTGATCGACCGAGCGGGCGTGGGCGTTGCCAGGGTCCTCGCCGAACTCGCGGCGGGCACGGCGTTGCCGGAGTAAGTCCCAGCACTGGTCGAGTTCTTCCTCGAGTTGCTTGCGCCGGTGGGCGCCGTCCTCCTGGCTGGTCAACGAGTGCTCCTCCTCGACCAGGGCTCGGATCCGGCTCAGCACGTCCAAGTCGTCCGGCATGGCGCACATCCCTTCGCACGCAGGGGCCCGGCACTCGACCGCCGGAACGTTCCCACCCTACGGGCCGTCCACCGGACCGGCCTCGGCCAGGCCCGGCAGCGCGTCGCCGGACCGCAGGCTGCGGGACCGGCGACGCGCCGAACGGGTCGCTCAGATCCAGGCGTACTTGCTGGACCGCAGGTCCGCCTCGGCCGAGAACGGCAGGTAGCCCTCGCCGGAGAAGATCTTCTGCGGGACGGTGACCTGGACGAAGTTGCGCTTGGTGATCTCGTAGTAGTAGTTCGCCACGCGCTGGTCGATCTCCCAGAAGTCGTACTTCGGCGAGACGACCTCGTCCCAGACACCGGCCTTGCGCAGGTAGGGCAGCAGCATGTCGATGTAGTAGGACCAGATGCCGTTGGTGCACAGCTCGCGGCGCGGCATGCGGATGGTCTTGTCGTACATCTTGACCGTGGCGGTGCGGATCTTCTCCAGGTGCGGCTCCAGCTCGGTCAGCTTGAGCGGGTACACCTCACCCATCGGGGTGTCCCACTCCTGCCGCACGAAGATCGCCCCACCGGTGATGGCGGGGATGTAGTTCTTCGGGACCGTGAAGGTGGTGGAGATGTCGTTGACCCGGATCTCCTTGAGCCCGAGCTTCTCCGGGTCGATCACCACGGCCAGGGTGTAGCAGTGCGGAAGCTCGTCGCACACGTCCGACCAGTGGTAGACCCTCTCGTTGACGAACAGGTCGCGGATGATCAGCAGGCGGCCGTCGGGCAGCGGGTAGGGCCCGGTGTCGCCCAGACCCAGCCGGCAGTCGTAGTGGTCGAAGAACGCGAGCAACTCTGCGGTGGCGTTGAACCCGGTGAACCGCTGGTAGTCCTCGCTGCCCTCGTCGAAGTCGACGACCTCGCTCATCACCATGTCGATGACGGACTGGTCGTGGATCTGGCAACGGTAGTTGTCCTGGGAGTTCAGGATGTAGCCGTCCTGGCGCTTGCCCCACAGGACGCGTTGCATGAACTTCAGGATGATGTTCGATTCCTCGACGTAGTCGTCGGGGCCGATGGCCTCCAGCGCCAGCAGACCGCAGCGGCCCATGCCGAACGCGACCGCACCCAGGCACCAGTCGTGCACGCAGTTGATCTTGGTGCCGATCTCCTTACGGGCACTGGCACCGATGTCCATGACGCCTTCGGCGCCGATCCGGTCGGTCATCAGGCGCATGAACTGCGGGTAGCGATAGAACTCCTGCATGAAAGCCAGGATTTCGTACTCCTGACGGGGGATCATGCCCGAGACCCCCTCGGTGGCGCGCATGACCAGCACGTCCCAGATGTTCCACGCCAGGTAGTTGTTGAGGTCGTTGAGTTCATCGATAGTGAACTCGTCCTTCAGGACATCCTGTTTGGCGACCCTGCCCAGCACCCCGCTCTTGGCTCGCTCCCGCATCATGCGGTCGCCCTTGATGCCGTCGGGCACGCCGGGCATTCCCTTGAAGTTGCCGATGTACTCCAGGTTCTGGAACCGCAGGCCGTCGTCGCCCGGCTCGTAACGCTTCAGGTACTCCGCCTTGCCGTTCATACGATCAATCACTCCGATGTGATGGGTGGTCAGGTTGTCGGTGGGCGGTTCAGGCGGCCAGCACGATCTTGCCGCTTTCGTGGTCCGAGCAGTCCAGGGTGACCTTCTTGCCCTCGAGTTCGGCGACGATCTCGGCGAAGTGCTCGTCGCCGGCGTCGCCGACGATGTAGCGCGAGGGGCTGGAAGTCAGGTAGGCCGTCATCACGCAAGGGATCTGGAACTCGCGGGACAGGATGCCCAGATGGGACTCCGGGGCACCGGACATCGTGATCACGCCGATCGCGCCCATCGTCAGGGCCGGCGCGAGGAAGGTCGTGGTCCCACCACGCACGAGCAGGATGTGCTCGCCGAGCTTCCCACTCTTGATCAAGGCCATCACCGAGGCGGGGTCCTTCAGGTACTTCACCGTTCCGGTGGCGGTTTTGTTCGTCTCGAAGGCGTTGTAGCCCTGCGCGACCACGCTCATGTGATCCTCTCCTGGCTCGTTGTTCCGGGACTCAGTGGTTGGCTTCGGGGGTGGGGACGGCGGTGCGACCTAGCAACAGTCGCAGCGCCTCGGCCTGGCCGGCCGCCGCCGCCGCGAAGTGCCGATAACCCATGCGATGCAAGGCAGGGGCCAGCGCGGTGACCGAGCCGCCGGACAGGTCTACCCCGATGCGGGACGCGGAACCGGCCCGGGCCAGGCCGACCAGCAGGTCCTCGACCAGCGGCACGAGGCCCTCGTCGACCGCGTCGAACAGGAGTTCGGCGGGCTGACCGCAGGACGTCCGGATCAGTTCCGGCAGGTCCACCCACAGCGCGGCGCCGGTGGCCGCCAACTGCTCGGGGCGGGCCAGTACCGCTGCGTTCTGCAGGACCGCTCCGGCGCACAGGCCGGCATCGCCCAGCCGCTGGGCGAACGCCGAAACCTCGGCCGCGCTGCTCACCCCACCGATGTGGACGGTCAGGCGCTGGTGCCCGGTGGCGGCCGCGGACTGACCGATCGCGGTCAGGTAGGCGTCGAGCAGGGCCTGCGATCCCAACGGCCGCAACAGTTCCGGGGCCAGCGACGCCCACTCGCCGACCGAGCGCCGCGCCCGGGCCGAGGAGAGCACCGGCAGCCGCAGGTCGACCGGCTGCTCACCGGCCGCAACCAGCAGCGGGTCCAGCCCGGCGCGGATCGCGGGGACCAGGTGCTCGGCGACCTTCGCGCCCGGGTCGGCGCTGAGCGTGCCGAGCGCGTCGATCAGAACGTCGAGCCGGCCGACGCCGAGCAGCAGGTCGGTCAGCGCGACCACGCCGACACCCCACTGCGCCCCGACGGTGGTGGGGACCCAGACCGAGGCCGACGACGCGGCATCGGCCCAGCCCAGCAAGGCCGCCATGCGCGTCAGGTTCGACTCCGGGATCCCGCGGGGAATGTCGGCGGCGTAAACCCTTCCGGTGGCGCCGTCGACCGAGAGGAACGTGCCCTCCGGGTAGGTCTTTCCGTCGACCAGGAACACGCCCTCGTCCGGGCGGACGGCCAGCTCCGAGCAGCCGGTGACGCACGGCTTGTCCAAGGCGCGGGCCACCACCGCGGCGTGCGAGGTCGCGCCGCCGCGCGCGGTCACGACGGCCTGGGCGGCCAACATGCCGGGCAGGTCCTGCGGGCTGGTGGTGGCACGGACCAGGACCACCGGCTCGCCGGAGGCGGCCCGGTGGGCGGCGCGGTCGGCGTCGAGCACCGCGACGCCGCTGCCGTGGCCGGGCGAGGCGCCGATCCCGGAGACCAGCAGCTTGCCCGCCGTTTCGGCCTGCGCCAGGGCGGCGGCGTCGAACTCGGGGTCGACCAGCTTGCGCAGCTGGTCCGGGGTGACCCGGTGCAGCGCCTGATCAGTGGTGATCAGGCCTTCGTCGACCAGCTGGGTCGCGGTGGCCACGGCCGCGGCCGCGGTGCGCTTGGCGGCCCGGACCTGCAGCAGGTAGAGCTTCCCGTCCTCGACGGTGAACTCGATGTCCAACGCGTCCGTGTACTCGCGTTCCAGCCGGCGGCCGAACGCCTCGAGCTCGGCGACGACGTCGGCCCACGGCGACATGGCGAGCTTGTCCTCCTCACTCGTTCCTCGCTCGTCGGAGTCGCTCGCGTGCGCTCGCGGCTCGGCGAGATCGACCGGAGTCTTGGTGCCCGCGACGACCTCCTCGCCCTGACCACCGGCGAGGAACTCGCCGAACAGCCGGTTCTCGCCGGTCTTCGGGTCGCGGGTGAACGCGACGCCGCTGCCGGACAGGCCACCGAGGTTGCCGAACACCATCGCCTGGACGACGACCGCGGTGCCGAGGTCGTCCGGGATGCCGTGGTGGGCCCGGTAGGCCTTGGCCCGGCGGGAGTCCCACGAGGAGAAGACCGCGCGCACCGCGGCGATCAGCTGGTCGGCCGGATCGACGGGAGCCTGCGCGCCTTCGTCCTCCAGGCCGGCGACGATCGCCGTCTCCAGCGCGGCGGCCGTTTCCGGCGTCAGCCCCGCGGCCGCGGCGTCGCGTTGCTCGGCGACGGACTGCTTGAGCCACTCGCCGTCGCAGTCGAGCACGATGTCGGCGAACATCGCCCAGAAGCGCAGCCAGGTGTCGACGGCGAACTCGTCGCCGCCCGCCGCGGCCAGCCGCAGCACGGAGTTGCGGTCCAGGCCCAGGTTCAGGACTGTGTCCATCATCCCGGGCATGGAGATCTTGGCCCCGGAGCGGACCGACACCAGCAGCGGGACGCCGTCCCCGGCGACGAAACCCTTGCCCGTGGCGGCCTGCAGGCGCTCCATCGCTGCGCCGATGTCCTTGGGCAGGCCTTCCGGCAGGGTGCCGCCGTCCTCGCGGTAGGTGCGGCAGGCGTCGGTGTCGATCACGAACGCCGGCGGGACCGGCAGGCCCAGTCGATGCATCCGGCCCAGCCCGGCACCCTTGCCGCCGAGCCGATCGATCGCGTTCGGGTCCAGGTCGGGCAGGTCGTGCACGTAGCCGGTCATCGTTTGCTCCTCGCAGGGACGTGCGGATCGGGACTGTCCGGGTCGGGCGAGCGAGCCTCAGTGCGAACGGCCGCCGGTGACCTTGCGCTGGTCGCGGGGGGCGGTGAGGGTGGGCAGTTCGCACAGGTCCATGGCCTCGCCCCAGCCGACGTTGCCGTAGGTGTCGGTGAACTTCATGAACGAGGTGAAGCCGACCATGTTCATCCAGAACAGCCAGGGGTAGCCGTTCACGAATGTGCCGTCGAGGCGGTGCACGATCCCGCGCGTGTCGGTGAGCTCGGTGAAGACCTGGTCCGGAAACTTGTTCTCGTCGCGCTTCGTGGTGCCGAAGCCGCCGGCGAGGCCGTAGACCTGCCCGTCCTCGAGCACGTAGCCGTGGGCCAGTTGGTATTCCCCGCCGCCGGTGGAGGCGTCGAAGCTGTAGAGCGCGTGGATCGCGTAGTTCTCCGAGAAGTGGGCGTGCATCCAGGACATCTCCGGGATGCCGCGCTCCGGGCGCGGACCCCACGAGTGGTCCATGGTGGCGACGCAGCCGATGCTGTAGTGCTTGCCGCGGACCGACACGGTGCCGGTGACCTTGCCGGTGGTGTCGAAGTGGCCTTTGTACGCCGTGCCCCACTGGAAGCCGTCGTCCTTCGCCTTGGCCAGCGCGGCGGCGGTGATCGGGTCCTGCTCGGGGTCGTTGATGTCGTAGGGCTCCATCAGCCCGGCGTGCACGACGTCGATCGTGGTGCCCTCACCGTCGTCGTAGGTGACGTGCCAGGTGTGGTTGGGAACGACCGTCTCGACGCGCAGGCCGTTGTCGAGTGCGTAGGTGTGCAGCGAGCGCGGCTCCGGGATCGCCAGGTGGTTGCGCAGGTCGACGAAGTCCGCGCCCCACGGGGTGGTGGCCTGCTTGGTGTTCAGCACGATCAGCGAGGTGACGACGCCGAGGTTCGGGCGGAACAGCAGGTAGATGCCGCCGGTGAGCCCGGATTCGACGTCGTAGAAGCCGAAGTAGTTGGTCTCGGCCCAGGTCGGCGTGTCCGAACTCGGGGCGTGGAACTCGGCGTCGGCTGCGGTGATCATTCCCGGTCCTCTCGTCTGGTCGCTCGGAACGGGTCAATCGTGCGCGGGGCGGCGGATCGGTTCCATATCGACGGTGCGGCGCAACCACAGTCGGGTTTATCTTTCGGAGATAGATTCGCGGGTCGGTTCAGGAGGCAGCGGTGGGCACCGGAACGGAAGCCCTGGCGGCCGCGCTGGCGCGGGCGGCAGCTGCCGAGGCGGAGAACGCGTCGCTGCGGGCGGTCGCGGTGAAGGTCATGGCCGCGGTCGACCTGGAAGCCGCGTTGTCCTCCGTCACCCATGAGGCGCTCGCGGCGCTGGACGCCGACATCGCCGGGGTGTTCCTCCGCGAGGGCGAACGCATCGTCATGCGCGGCTGCGTGGGCAACCGGAACCGGCAGACTGCCCGGCTCCGGATGGGTCCCAACGAGGGCCTGGCCGGTCTGGTGTTCGCTACCGGCGACGTCGCGGGGGTCGACTCCTACGTGCGCAGCGAGGTGATCTCCGACCACTTCCGCGACCTGGCCCGGGCCGAGCAGGTGCGCTCGGCGTTGGCCGCCCCACTGAGCCTGGGCGGCGAGGTGATCGGGGTGCTCGAGGTCTGGCGGCGCCGCAGGGCGGTGTTCACCCCGGCCGAGACGCAGCGGTTGGTGGCGCTGGCGGAGCTGGGCGCGATCGCGCTGAACAACGCCCGGTTGCGCGACGCGACCACGCAGAGCATGCGGGAGGTGGAACTGGCGCACCGTCAGATGCAGACGCACCTGCACCGCGTCGAGCACGCCCTGGCTACCCAGCAGGAGTTGGTCTCCTCGATCATCGACGGCGGCGGGTCCGCCGCGATCGTGCGCATCGCCGCCCAGCGGACGTCCGGGACCACGGTCTATCTCGACGCCTACCTGGAACCGGTGGCCGTCTACCCGCCCGGCCGCGAGGCCACGGAGCTGACCCGGGTGCTGCGTGAGCACCTCTCCAGTGCCGGCCGGGCGGGCGGCCAGAGTTGGGTGCGCCGCGGCGAGCGGCCGGTGATCGTGCGGGCGGTGTCGTCGGGCACCGACCACTTCGGCTGGCTGGGACTGGCCGCCGGTGCCGACGCGAGCGACGAGGACTACGAGTTGGCCGTGACCCAGGCCAGCCTGGCCTGTTCGTTGAGCAACCTCCAGGAGCAGGCCGCGGCCCGCGCCCGCGCCGGCGCGCAGGAGGAGTTGCTGCTGAGCCTGCTCCACGACTCGGTCAATGAGCGGCGCACGGGGTTGACCCGCGCCCGCAGCCTCCGGATCGACCTGACCGGCCGACTGCGGGTGCTGGTCTGCGAACTGCGTGGCCTGGACGCGGCGGCGACAGCGGAAGGGTGGACCGGCACGCAGTTGGACGCGATCCGGCGCGGGCTGACCAACATCGTGCGCGCCGGACTCAGCGCCCGGGCCGTGCTGGTGGCCGGCCGCGACGACACCGTGCTGGTGCTGATGCGGGCCGTTGCCCTCTCGACCACTCGGGAGGCGCTCACCCGGGTCACCGCTGAACTGGTCGCCGCGCGCCCGGACATCGCGCCGACCTGGGGAGTCAGCGCCGTCCACGAGCGTCCCGCCGACCTGGCCGATGCACTGGCCGAGGCCCGCACCGCGCTGCGGGCGTTGCGACACGTGCCGGACCGGGCCGTGTCCTGCCACGACGATCTCGGCATCCTGCGGCTGATGCTGGCCGAGCCGGGCAGCACCGACCTCTCGCGCTTCGTCACCGAGACCGTCGGGCCGATCATCTCCTACGACCGGGCGCACCGCGGGGTGCTGATGCCGACCCTGCGCGCCTACTTCGACTGCGGTTGCTCGCAGCAGGACGCGGCCGCGCGGATGTTCATCCACGCCAAGACGATCAAATACCGATTGGTGCAGGTCGAGAAGCTGACCGGCCTCGACCTCGCCGACCACCACGACCGGTTGCGGGCCGACATAGCGGTCCGCGCCGCTGAACTGTTCGCGACCGGTGCCGCAGTGGATCCGGGCCCCGGGTCGGCTTAAGTTGGATTAGAATTTCGGCATGGTTGCGCAGAGCAGGACGAAGAAGCGCTCCGCGCCGTCGACCGATCCGGACGGCGGCTCGAAATCGGCCCGGACCCGCGCCCGGATCCTGGACGCCGCCGCACATGTGCTCAGCGTCAAGGGCTATGCCGGGATGCGACTGTCCGACGTCGCGGAGTACGCCGAGATCCAGACCCCGGCGATCTACTACTACTTCGCCTCGCGCGAGGACCTCGTCGAGGAGGTCATGTGGGTCGGCATCGCCGACATGCGCGACCACCTGGTCGGGGTGCTGGCCGCGGCGCCGGGCGACCTCCGGCCGATGGACCGGATCCTGCTCGCCGTCGAGGCGCACCTGCGGCACGAACTCGACCTGTCCGACTACACCACGGCCTCGATCCGCAACTCGGGTCAACTTCCGGAGAAGCTTCGCAAGCGCCAACTGGCCGAGGAGGCCAGGTACGGCGAGGTGTGGCGCAAGCTGTTCAAGGAGGCAGCGGCCGCCGGGGAGATCGACCCTGCGCTCGACCCCTATCTGGCGCAGATGCTCGTGATGGGTTCGTTGAACTGGACGGCCGAATGGTGGAAGCCCCGCCGGGGTTCGTTGGACAAGGTCGTCGCCGTCGCCGCGCAGCTGGTGCGCAACGGGCTGTCCCCGGCCTGATCCCCGGTTCGTCACGGGCTGTCGACTGACGTTCGGTCCCGTGCTTTAATTTAAGTTAGATTCGATTCAGGTCGGACGCGGAGTTGCCGGCCACCCCTACCGGACGAGGACGTTCCATGCCCGAGGCCTACATCGTCGACGCCGCGCGGACCGCGGTCGGCCGCCGCAACGGCGGCTTCGCCGGGGTGCACCCCGCCGACTTCGCCGCCCACACCATCAAGACCGTGGTCGAGCGGTCGGGGATCGACCCCGCCTGCATCGACGACGTGATCCTGGGTTGCCTGGACAACATCGGCGCCCAGGCCGGCGACATCGCCCGGACCGCCGCGTTGGCTGCCGGGCTGCCGGAATCCGTGCCGGGGGTGACGATCGACCGGCAGTGCGGGTCCGCACAGCAGGCCGTGCATTTCGCGGCCCAGGCCGTGATGAGCGGGACGGCCGACCTGGTGGTCGCCGGCGGCGTGCAGAAGATGAGCCAGTTCCCGATCCTGTCCGCGTTCGCGGCCGGCGAGCCGTACGGCTCCGTTGATCCGTGGACCGGGTGCGAGGGCTGGGCGGCCCGCTACTCCGATGAACAGATCTCCCAGTTCCGGGGTGCCGAGATGATGGCCGAGAACTGGAAGTTGACCCGCGAGGACTGCGAGGCCTGGTCGTACCAGAGCCACCAGCGCGCGCTTGCCGCGATCGCCGCCGGCCACTTCCGGCGCGAGATCACCGCCTACGCCGGGGTCGACACCGACGAGGGGCCGCGGGCCGACACGTCTCTGGAGAAGATGGCCTCGCTGCAAACGCTCGTGCCGGGGGGAGTCCTGACCGCGGCGGTGGCCAGCCAGATCTCCGACGGCTCGGCGGCCTTGCTGGTGGCGAGCGAAGCCGCGGTCCAGCGGTTCGGCCTCACGCCGCGGGCCCGCGTGCATCACCTGTCGGTGCGCGGCTCGGACCCGATCATGATGCTCGAGGCGCCGATCCCGGCCACCCAACACGCGCTCAAGCGGGCAGGCCTGACCATCGACGACATCGACGTGGTGGAGATCAACGAGGCGTTCGCCCCGGTCGTTCTGGCGTGGAACATCGAGCTGGGGGCCGATCCGGCCAAGGTCAACCCGAACGGCGGCGCGATCGCGCTGGGCCATCCCATCGGATGCACCGGCGCGCGGCTGATGACATCGTTGCTGCACGAGCTCGAGCGGACCGGGGGGCGCTACGGCCTGCAGACGATGTGCGAGGGCGGCGGGCAGGCCAACGTCACGATCCTCGAAAGGCTCTCCAGCCGTGGAACGTAACCTCTACGAAGCCGATCACGAGGACTACCGCGGCACCGTTCGGGAGTTCCTCGAGCGCGAGGTCGTGCCGCACAAGGACCAGTGGGACACCGAGCGCTGGATCCCACGAGAGGTGTACGCCCGGGCCGCCGAGGTCGGCATCTACGCCCTCGCCGTCCCGGAGGAGTACGGCGGCGCCGGCGAGCTGGACTACCGGTTCCGGCTGGTCACCTGCGAGGAGGTCGCCAAGGTCAACGCCCTGTCCTTCGGGGTGACCCTCGGACTGCAGGACGACCTGGTGCTGGCCTACCTGCTCGACATCACCGACGTCGAGCAACGCAAGCGCTGGCTCCCCGCGTTCGCGAAGGGCGAACTGCTCGGTGCGTTGGCGATGACCGAACCGGGCGCCGGCAGCGACCTGCGCGGCATCCGGACCTCGGCCCGCCGCGACGGCGACCACTGGGTCCTGAACGGCCAGAAGACCTTCATCTCCAGCGGGATCATGGCCGATCTCGTCGTCGTCGCGGCCCGCACCGACCCGGAGGCCGGATCCCGCGGGTTCTCGCTGTTCGTCGTGGAGGCCGGAACTCCGGGCTTCGTGCGCGGCCGGAAGCTCGACAAGATCGGGCTTCCCGGGCAGGACACCGCGGAACTCTTCTTCGACGACGCGCGGGTCCCGGCCGAGAACCTGCTCGGCGAACAAGGCCGCGGGCTGTACTACCTGATGAGCCACCTGCCCCGCGAGCGGCTGGGAATCAGCGCGATGGCCATTAGCACCACGCGCGCGGTCTTCGAGATGACCGTCGAGTACTGCAAGCAGCGCACCGCGTTCGGCCAGCGGATCGCCGACTTCCAGAACACGCGGTTCGCGCTGGCCGAGATGTCGACGGAGATCGACGTCGCCGAGGCCTACGTCGACCGCTCGGTGCTGGCCTACAACCGCGGCGCACTCAGCGACGTCGACGCGGCCAAGGGCAAGTGGTACATCAGCGAACTGCAGAAGCGCGTCATCGACCGATGCCTGCAGCTGCACGGCGGCTACGGATATATGACCGAGTACCCAGTGGCGAAGGCCTACGTAGACACGCGCGTGCAGACCATCTACGGCGGGACCACCGAGATCATGAAGGAACTGATCGGCCGCGACCTGCTCCGGGACTGACGATCATCGATGATCGAGCGGGGCACTCTCATACGTGAGCGGGGTTCTCTCATACGCGAGGGGGGGTCAGCCGACGGGGTTCCGCCCAGGCACCGCGGCGGACAGGTCGACCACCTCGGACCAGCGCTGCGCGACCTCGGCCACCGTCGGCGGGGTCGGCCAACGCACGCCGTCGTTCTGGAACAGGGCCACCCGGTAGAGCTCGCCGCCGCCGACCACGAAGACCGCGCCGGTGGTGTCCAACTCCTCCGACAGCAGATGGACCACGACCGGCGCGACGTGCTCGGGGCCGAGTGCGGCGAGCACCTCCGGCGGCGCGACGTCGGCCGTCATCCGGGTCGCGGCCATCGGAGCGACCGCGTTGACGCGGATGTTGTTCCGCGCCCCCTCCAGCGCCAGCGTGTTCGCCAGGCCGACGAGGCCGTTCTTGGCCGCCCCGTAGTTCGCCTGGCCGAAGTTGCCGAACAGGCCACTGGTGGACGTGGCCATCACGATGCGGCCGAAGTTCTGCTCGCGGAAGTACGGCCAGGCAGCGGAAGTGACGTGGTACGCCCCGTACAGGTGAACCTTCAGCACGGAGTCCCACGACTCGGCGTCGAGCTTGGCGAAGCTCTTGTCGCGCAGGATCCCGGCGTTGTTGACCAGGCCGTGGATCGCGCCGAAGGACTCCACCGCGGTGCGGACGACACTTGCCGCACCCTCGGGGGTGGCGACGCTGTCGTAGTTCGCGACGGCGGTCCCGCCGGCCTCCTTGATCTCCGCGACCACCTGGTCGGCCATCGCCGAGCCGGCTCCCGAGCCGTCGCGCGAGCCGCCGAGATCGTTGACCACGACGTTCGCGCCGTGGTGCGCCAGCAGCAGTGCGTACTCCCGGCCCAGGCCGCCGCCCGCGCCGGTGACCACGACGCTGCGACCTTCGACTCCGGACATCGATGTGCTCCTCGGGGTTCGTGCGGACTCAGGCCAGGTACTGCTTCTTCAGCTCACCCTTCAGCAGCTTCCCGGTGGGCGTGCGCGGCAGGTCGGCGACGAAGTCGACGGAGCGCGGCACCTTGAAGCGCGCGATCCGCCCGCGGACGTGCTCGACCAGCGCCGCGGCGAGCGCGTCGTCGCCGACGATGCCCTCGCGCAGTTGGACCACCGCCTTGACCGCCTCGCCGAAGTCCGGGTCGGGGACGCCGATCACGGCGACGTCGTGGACCGCGGGGTGCATCGTCAGGACGTTCTCGATCTCCTGCGGATAAATGTTCACGCCGCCGGAGATGATCGTGAACGCCTTGCGGTCGGTGAGGAACAGATAGCCGTCCTCGTCGAGGTAACCGAGGTCGCCGACCGCCGTCCAGGTCGGATGTTCGGGGTGCTGCGCGGCCCGGCTCCTGGCCGGGTCCTTGTGGTATTCGAACGGCACGTAGGGGCGCTCGAAGTACACGGTGCCGACCTCACCGACGGCGAGTTCGGTGCCGTCGTCGGCGCAGATGTGCGCCGGGCCGAGCACACTGCGGCCCACCGAGCCCGGCTTCTTCAGCCAGTCCGCCGACCCGATCACCGTCAGCCCGTTGCCCTCGGTGGCGCCGTAGTACTCGACCAGGATCGGCCCCCACCAGTCGATCATCGCCTGCTTCACGTCCGGTGGACAGGGCGCCGCCGCGTGGATCGCGAGACGCAGACTGCTCAGGTCGGGGCCGGTCCGGGTCGTGTCGTCGAGTTGCAGCAGCCGGACGAACATCGTGGGAACCATCTGCAGCACGGTGACCTGGTGCTCGGCCACTGCGCGCAGCGAAGCTTCGGCGCCGAATTTCTCCATCATCACCACGGTTCCGCCGTGGGCGTGGACGACGCCGCACCAGCGCAGCGGTGCCGCGTGGTAGATCGGGGCGGGGGAGAGGTAGACGTCCGAGGCCGACAGGCCGAAGAAGTTCCCGGTCATCTGCGTCAGCGGGTCACCCGGCTGGTCGATGTCGATGCCGAGGAACGGCGGCTTGACGCCCTTGGGCCGGCCGGTGGTGCCCGAGGAATAGAGCATGTCGGCCCCGCGCGGTCCGATCGGCAGCTTGCCCCGGGCGCCGGCGACGAGGTCCTCGTAGTCGCCGTGCTCGTCGATCTGCCCGTCGATCGCGAAGCGGTGAAGCATCTGCGGGGTTCGGGCGGCGATCTTCGTCGAGATCTCCGCGAGCGGCGCGGCGACGAACAGCACCTTGGCGTCGCAGTCGTCGACGATGTAACCGGCCTCGTCGACGGACAGGTTGTAGTTGACGGCGGTGAGATAGAAACCGCCCCGCAGCGCGGCCCAGTAGAGCTCGATCGCCTCAGGGCGGTTGTCGGTCAGCATCGCGATGACGTCGCCCTGGCGCAGCCCGAGATCAGCCAGCGCCTGGGCCAGGCGGGCCGAGCGCTCCTCGAGCTGCGCGTAGGTCGTCACCCGCCCGCTGGTCATCACGATCGCGGGCTTGTCGGGGTGCTCGACGCAATGGGCTCCGGGGTACATCTCGGCACCACCTCAGTGGTTGAAGCAATCTTAGAAAACGAGCTTCCTGCAGCGCTGCGAGGAGTGTAGTCATCAGCGCAACATCAAGCCCGCACTAGGAGACTGCTCCATTTCCACCCGCCGGCCGTCCGGCATCGGAACTGATCCCCGATTCAAAATTGGGCCCATACGCAGGCCCTTGGTGGCGGAAGATCGCAGGCACGAGGTTCCGGCCCTGTCGGGACACGACTCACCCATGCAGACGCGGTCCACGCGCGGTGCCACGACTGGGTCGGTACTGTGATTTCGCTTCCGTCGTGTCAAGCGGAGGCAGCGGTGGCCAGGCCGCCGGAGATCGATTCGGGCGGGGAGGTCACGGTGCCGCAACGACGGGCGGCCGGGGGGCTCGAGGAGCAGGTCCTGGCGGTGCTCGGCGCCGCCGACAGCCCGCTCGGGCCGCGGGATGTCCAGGATCGCCTGGGCGGTGCGCTGGCCTACACGACGGTCACCACGACGTTGCAGCGCCTGCGCGACAAGGGCGCGCTGGTCAGCGTGCCGGGGCCGGGGCGGGCCCGGGCTTACCGGCTTGCGGCGCCGGACTCGCAACTGCCGGCGACGATGACCGCGCGCAGCATGAGTCGGCTGTTGGCGTCGGAGGACGACCGGGCCGGAGTGCTGGCGTACTTCGTCGCCGACCTGAGCCCGGACGACGCCGCTCTGCTCAGCGAACTACTGGCCGCGGAACGGACCGACGGCCGGCCGTGAGCGCCTGGCGCCGGTCCCGTTTCATCGCCGTGATCAGCCTGGCCGGTACGATCTGACGCGGCGTCAGCGCCGGGGCCGCCGCCGGGCCGCGATCCCGTCGATGAGCAGCGTCAGCCCGGCCTCGAAGGCCGCCGCGCTGTCGCGGGCCACCAGTTGGCCCGCCAGCTCGATCACCCGCGGGAAGTCCTCGCGGGCCAGTCGATGCAGGCCCGGCAAGGGACCTGACGCGGCGCGGGCGAGGACGATCTCGCGTTGCACCGAGCCGAAGGTGTAGGCCACCAGTGCGTCGAAGGCGTGCACGACCTCCGGACCTTTCAGCCCGGCTCGCTGCAGCGCCCCGAACAACGACTCCGCGCCGCGGTAGGCGCCGCCCGAGTCGAGTCGGTGCATCGCCGTGATCGGCAGCAGTTCCGGGTGCTCCAGGAACACCGAGCGGACCGAGCGCAGCACCGTCACGATGTGTTCCTGCCACGGCAGTGCGTCGTCCTCAGGCAGCTCGACCAGGTTGAACAGCTGGTCGGCCAGAGCCTGCAGCAGCTCGTCCTTCGTGCGGAAGTAGCCGTACAGCGTCATCACGCCGACGCCGCACTCCCGGGCCAGCCGGCGCATGTTGAGCGCGTCGTAGCCCTCCTCGGCGATCAGCCGGGCGGCCGCCTCGACGATCACGTCGAGGCTGAGTCGCGCTTGCTCGGGTCTGGTCATAACCTGTACCGTACATGTACGGTGCCGCCATGGTGACCACCTCGATCCCACTGATCTCCGATCGCTTCACCCCGCCCGCGGCCTTCGCCGCCTACGCCCAAGGCGCCGCTGGCAGCGGCGTGGTGGACGAGTTGCTGGTCTGGGACCAGATGACGAACTTCTGGCCGCGCCAGCTGTGGAACCCGGAGAACTCCCCGCTGGCCGCGCTGCTGCCGGACATCGACTCCTACGCCGACGCGTACGCACTCAGCGCCTACGTGCTGGCGGCCGCGCCGAATCTCGGCATCACGGTGAGCACCGACGCGATCCGCCGTGGCCCGGCCGAGTTGTTCCAGACGATGCTCACGCTGCAGAACATGTCCGCCGGTCGCATCACCGTGATGATGGGCGCCGGCGAGGCCAAGCAGGCGACGCCCTACGGCTGGAAGCGGTCAGAAGGCCTGGCCCGCTTGGAGGACCAGTTCCACAGCTTCCATGCGCTGTGGGACGCGACCAGCGGCCCGGTCGACACCACCGGCAACCACTGGAGCCTGAAGAACGCCTGGATGGGCAGCGCTCGGGGCGCCCGGCCGCATCTGTGGGCGCTGGGCGGCGGACCGAAGCTGCTCGATCTCGGCACGTCCTACTCCGACGGCATGGCCGCGATCGTGCCCTCGGTGTACCCGACGCCGGAGTCGTTCGGAGTCGGCATCGGCGAGCTGAAGAAGACGCTGGTCGAGAAGGGTCGCGACCCGGAGGCCTTCGGCTTCGGGCTGTGGTTCATGGCCGCGGTGCACGAGGACGAAGAGGTGATCCGCAAAGCCTTGCGGGGCAAGCTGTTGCGCTACATGGCGGGCATCGCCGGCCGGGTGGAAATGGCCGCCTGGACCCGCGAGGGCATCACCCCGCCGATGCCCGAGGACTGGCACTACGCCGTCAAGTTGCGGCCCGTGGAGTGGACCGACAGCCAGATCGAGGAGTTCCTCGACCGGATCACCGATGAGATCGTCGAGCGCTCCTACGTGAAGGGCACTCCGGAGCAGGTCGCCGCGCAGGTGCAGCCCTATGTCGACGCGGGCGCCACCTGGGTCAGCGTCTGCGACCTGATGCCGCTCGTGCTCGAACCCGAGGACGCACAGCAGGCATTGGGCCGCAACATCGAGATCTGCCGCCGCCTGAAGGCGGCCGGGTGATGGCCGACCTCAGCGCGTACGTGATTGCGGGCGCGGTCAGCGCCCACGACAGGCCCCGAAAGTTCGTCACCGAGTCGCGCACGGTTGCCGAGGGCATCGAGGACGGCGTGGCCGCCGAGCGCCTCGGCTTCCACCGCGCGTTCCTGTCCGAGCGCTACGACATCAAGCACGCCGACGTGCTGTTGGCCGCCATCGCTGCGCGCACCTCCACGCTGCGCCTGGCCACCGGCACCATCGACCCGCAGACCCGGCAGGTGTGGAACACCGCCGCGTTCGGCGCCACCATGCACGCCTGCTTCGGCCCGCGCCTGGCCATCGCCCTCGGCCTCGGCGACGACGCCATCTTCAAGCGGATGGGGCTGACCAAGGCCTCCTACGCCGACATGGAGGAGTACGCGCGGATGTACCGCGCGCTGTGGCGCGGGGAGTCGGTCTCCTACACCGGGCAGTCCGGGTCGTTCGAGAACTTCTCCTTCTCCGAGACCTACGCCGGCCCGCCGCCGGAGCTGTGGCTGGGGTCGTTCGCGAACCCGCTGGGGGCGCGCACCGTTGCTGCCGCCTACGACGGCGTGATCCTGCCGCCGGTGTTCACGCCGCACGCGACCAAGGCCGCCGTCACACGCATCCACGAGGCGTGCGAGCGCATCGGCCGGGACCCGGCGTCGGTGCGCATCTGCCAGGCAGTGATCACCGCGCCGGACCTCGACGAGGAGGAGTTCCGGCAACTCGCGCACGGCCGCGCGACCACGTACTTCGTCTACCCGGGCTACGGGGAGAAGTTGGCCCGGGTCAATGGCTGGGACGAGCAGGTCGTGCTCAAGGTGCGCGACCACCCGATCTTCTCCGGGCTGGGCAAGGTCGCGGACATGGCGATGCACCGCCACCAGATGATGGACGCGGCGGCGCTGATCCCCGACGAATGGATGCTCGACTCGTGTGCGTTCGGTACCGCCGCGCAATGTGCGGCGAACCTTGCGCGCTTCGCCGACGCGGGCGCGGATGAGATCGCGACGTACGGCTCCACCCCGGAGCAGAACGCGGGGCTGCTGGCGGCCTGGAAGGTGATGGCATGAGCGGCGTCGAGCGCGTGGAGAAGCTGGGGATCGACTGGCTGCGCGAGGCACTGGGTGCTGAGGTCACGTCATTCGAAGTGCAGCCCGTCGCCTTCAGCGGCGCCACCACGGACATGGCACGCCTGCACATCTCCCGGACAGACGGCGGACCGGCCACCCTCATCGCGAAGTTGCGCGGAGAGCGCGACATCCAGCAGCAGATGGATCAGGTGATGGGGCTGTTCGCCCGCGAAGCGGCGTTCTACGCGGGCTATGCCTCCGCGGTGCCGGTGCGCACCCCGCGGTGCTGGTTCATCGGCGACGGGGACGTGGCCCCCCTGTTGCTGGAGGACCTGGGCAGCCAGCGGATGGGCGACCAGATGGACGGCATGACGTTGCCCGACGCGCAAGTGACAATGGACGCGCTGGGCGACCTGCACGCCGCGTACTGGGGCTCCGACCAGCTGGCCGACCCGGCGCTGGCCTCCCCCGGCGAGGGTATCTTCGCCGCGCTGATCGGCCAACTGGTCGCCAGCGGCGCGCCGGCCCTGGCGGAACGTTACGGCGATCGGGTCTCCCCGGACGTCCTGGCCGCGATCCTGGAACGCGCCCCGGCCTGGCCGGAGATCCTGGCCCGCCTGGTCGAGGGCCCGCAGACGCTGATCCACAACGACGCCCGGCTGGACAACCTGTTCTTCGGCGCCGACGGCACGCCCTGCTTCATCGACTGGCAGGCGGTCGCCCGCGGCCGGGGCACCCAGGACGTGGGCAACCTGCTGGCCGGGAGCATGGACGGCGACGACCTGTCGGCGAACTGGCAGTCCCTGCTCAAGCGGTACCACGCGCGACTGGTGGGCAACGGGATCGGCGGGTACTCCTTCGACGACGCCGTCGCGCACTACCGACAGAACATCGTCTACCCGCTGGGCGCGGGCATGGCGCTGATCGGAGCCATGGACATCGGCGACGGCCGCGGCCTGGGCGATCGCATCATCACCCGCTGCCTGCGCCACATTGCCGAGCTGGACTCGTTCGCGGTGCTCTGAGCACCGTCGGTCAGCGGGTGCTCCACCCCTCGGCCAGTGCGGCCCGCAACGCGGTCCGCACCGGCCGGGTACCGGCCCGCGGGTTGGTGCTGAGCTCGAAGTCGCAGTAGCCGGTGCGGCCGTCGGACAGTTCGACCTCGCACACCGAGTCGACCCAGGTCACATTGTGATTACCCGTCACAACTCCGTCGACCACGGTGCACCGCGCGTGCAGGACCTCGCCGTCCGGCAGCGTCATCCGGAGTTCGCCACCGCGGTGGGTCAGCGCGTCGACCTCCATGAACGCGACCACGTCGACGTCCTTGGCGATCGTCACGACGCCGTTGCGCACCACGTAACCGACTGCCACCGTGGTGTCGTCGACCGCGTGCCAGGCGATCGAGCCGAACGACAGCTCCGGTGAGATCGAGCCGGACACCCACCGGTGCGAGAGCAGCATGTCCCAGCGGCGCGGGCCCCAGGAGTGGTCGCGGTGGCACATCGCGTCGACGGTGTAGCTGCGGCCCTGAAGCGTGACGGTCCCCCGGGCGCGACCTGAGGTCTCGTAGTGGTGCTTGGCGAAGTCGTCGACCATGCTTCCGCCGGAGGGGAAGAAGTCGGTGAGCGGATAGAAGTTGTCCACTCGCAGGTCGAGTTCGAGGTCCTCCTCCTTGACCTGTACCCGCGGCAGCCCGTCCTCGATGTCCCACGTCGAGCCGCCGGCCCGGAAGCCGCGTGGGGTTTCCGCCGCGAGCAGCGGGACCCGCTCCACTCGACGGAACCGGGCTTGGCGGTCGAACACGAAGCAGCACAACGCGGCCTCGCCGGAACCGGCGTGCGGTTCGTGCCCGATCCGGTGCACCCCGCCGACGCCGATCGCCGGGTCGTACCAGTGCACGAACACGCTTTCCTGCCACCACGGGTCCGGACCGGGGGTGTGGTTGCCCTCGTCATCCTCGCCGTACACGTAGTCGTCACTCATGAAAGTCCCCCTAGCGAGCCGCGACCGGCACGGGCGTCTCGACCGGTGCCGGCACCGCGACGTCCGCGTTGACCGCTTGCAACGTGGTGAAGTACATGACGAAGACCCAGATGAAGAAGTCGGTCGCGACGACCCAGAAGCCCAGCACGCCGTTCCAGGCGAACGGGCCCTTCTTGAAGAACGGGATGAGGATGCCGACCATCAGACCCGTGCCGCAGTAGAGGTTCACGTAGCCGACCCAGCGCGGGTAGACGCTGCCGTCGGAACCGAGGATGCAGAACCCGAGGCCCACGTTCTGCAGGATCGCGCTGGCCACCGCGCCGAGAATCATGAACCAGGCCGTCGCGTTGAGCACCACGACCACCGAGTCGTCGACACCGTTGTAGTAGGAGATGCCCAACCACAGGGCCGCGGGGATCATGATGAACAGCACCCCGACAGCGGCGATGAGCATCTGCGCCTGGGCGTACACCGAGCGCGGACCCTCGATGCGGCGCAACTGCGCGGCGAACACGGCTGCCGGGAAGACGAAGAACGCCCCACCGAAGAAGAACATCGCCGAGGCGATGCGCACGTTCTGGTGGTGGTGGAAGTGTCCGGCGATCTGCGCGAAGCTGCCGTTCGGGGAGAACGGCGGGATCCAGCCCGCCACCGCGAACGCGCCACCGACCAGGGCGACGAAAAGCCACGTGAAGTGCAGGCAGATCTTCTGGGCGAGCTGGTTCATCGCGGCGTCCTCCGGCGTGGGCAGGGGGTCAACGGGGCAGCGAAAGGCGCGCGATCTTGGCCGCCTCGGCCGTCGGCACCCCGAGCGCGCACAGGCTGATCTGCGCGTAATGCTGGTCGGCGTCGGCGCCCAGACGGTCATCGACGATGCTGCGCATGAGGGCCAGCGCGCCGCCGACGATGAGCGTGACCGCCACGTCGAGATCGGGAACGCTGAAGCGCTTCTCCTTGATGCCGCGCTGCACCGCGCTGCTGGCAGCTGGATGCACGGCCATGGCGAAGATGTCCTGGGCGTGGTCCAGGTGCACGACGAGGCGGGCGAAGTCCGGATCGGTGTACGCCAATCCGACGAAGCGCCGGATGGCCGCGCTGACCAGCTCGGCCGCGTCCTCCACGGGATCGGCGGCCAGCGCCTCGGTGATCTCCCGCAGGCTGTCCGCGACGACCGCCTCGACGGCGGCCTCCTTGGACTCGAAATGGTTGTAGAACGAGCCCAGTGCGACGTCGGCCCGTTCGGTGATCTCCTGGATCCGCAGTCCGCCGACGCCCTTCTCCGCGATGAGCTCGCGCGTGGCGTCGGTGAGCTTGCCGCGAGTGCGTTCCCGCCGACGATCGGTGCGGTTACGCACCTCCACCTCAGTCATGGCGTGTCACTCGGGTGAGCATCGCGGCGGGTCCCTTTCTAATCACATTTCAGTTGTGACTGTGCATCAGGTCGGCTCGTGGAGAGTTGATTCTGACCAAGCGCCATCCCGCTTGCCCGCGTCGGGCGGCGCACCTTCCGATGGCCTGGACAGAGAGTGCCACGAAAGTTTTTTAGAATCAACTTTCAGTCTTGAAAGCACCTTCCATTTGAGCTAAGTTTCCGTCACCACACGGGAGAGCGCTGCGCCCCCGGTCCGGGTTCAGCGGACGGTGGATGCGATCGGCGGCGCCGTGCCGCACCTGTAGGAGGCCCCATGCTGCTCGTGGACGAGGTGCACGCCGGTTACGGCGCTGTGTCCGTCCTGCGTGGGGTCAGCGTGGCCGTGCCGGCCGGATCGGTCGTCGCCCTGCTCGGCGCCAACGGCGCCGGGAAGACCACGTTGCTGCGGGTGGCCTCCGGCCTGCTGCGCCCCACCGCTGGACGGTTGCTCGTCGACGGCGCCGACGTCACCAAGCTGGCGCCGGAGAAGCTCGTTGCCCGCGGGATCTGTCACGTGCCCGAAGGGCGCGGGGTCTTCCCGACCATGACGGTCCGCGACAACGTGCTGCTGCAGGCCCGGCCGGGCCACGAGCGTGAGGCACTGGACCGCGCGGTGACCGCGTTCCCCCGCCTGGGTAAGCGGATGAGCCAGATCGCCGGGACGATGTCCGGTGGCGAGCAGCAGATGTTGGCCCTGGCGCGCGCGTACGTGCAGCGGCCGGCCGTCGTTCTGCTCGACGAGGTCTCGATGGGCCTGGCGCCGAAGATCGTCGACGAGATCTTCGTGTTCCTGCGTGCGCTGGCCGCCGAAGGCACGAGCCTGCTGCTCGTCGAGCAGTACGTGACCCGGGCACTCGAGGCGGCCGACTATGTCTACCTGCTCGACCGCGGCCGGATCGGTTTCGCCGGCGAGCCAGGCGAGGTCGACGGCGACGCGATCTTCGCCGGTTACCTGGGCGCGGTGGCGTCCTGATGCCGCGGCAGCGACAGAGTGCGGCTGCTGCGCGCGGGACCGACAGCGTGCGGTTGTCTTTGCGGAGCGCGGCGGCGCTGCTGACGGCGGGCGGCCTGATCCTGGGCGGGGCAGCGGTTCTGCCCGGCACCGCGCGGGCCGACACCACCTTCGACGCCGCCGCGATCGCCTACGGGGCACGGGTCACGTACACCAGCCCGAGTACGCCGCTGGGCATCGTGCCGGAAGCCTCCGGGCCGACTGCGCAGGCCCGGCTCAGCTCGCTGCCGCGGTCCTCCGCGCTGGCCGCGTTCCCATACCCCGGTGATGCGCTGGTGGGCCTGCCGGGCCTGATCGGCGCCCTGGCGCCAGGCAGCCCCCCGTTGCCCCAGTACCCGTTCTACGCGAGCGCCGAACTCGGCGACCAGCCGAGCAGCGTCAGCGCCCCCGGGGTCGAGCTGTCCGCGTCGAGCACCGCGCGGGCGGCGGCGTCGAAGGCCGAGTCGGTCAGTGCCTCCAGCGGTTACGTGGCCACCACCCGCATCGAGCAGGCCGATGACGGCTCGGTGGCCGCGGTCGCCGAGGCCCGGCAGTCGGCGCTGAACCTGGCCGGGCTGATGACGCTCGACGGCATCCACAGCCTGGCGCGGATCGCGGCTGCCGCCGACGGCAAGTTGGCGCGGACCAGCTCGCTGGAGATAGACGCGCTGCGGGTGCCCGGCCTGCACCTGGCGCTGCCCGCAGGCTCCGCCACGCCGGGTTCCGGCGGCGGCGCGATCGTGGGCCCGCAGTTCGCGCTGCGCGACGGTCAGTTCTTCCTGGTGCCCCCGACGGGCAACGGGGTCCAGGTCCCGATCGCCACCGCAGACTTCTTCGCCGCGCTGCACAGCGCCGGGATCACCGGCAGCTACCAGGCCGCGACCGACAGTGCCACCGGGGTGCTGGCCCCCGTGCTCTCGTTGAGCGCCGCGCTGCCGGCGCCGCCGCCCAACCCGACAGGCATCGCCGGCGCCTCGACCGTGCGGCTCGACATCGGTCAGACGAACGCCGCCATCGACGCCCGGGTCGTGCACGATCCGGCGCCGACCACCACGCTGGTGCCGGTCCCGCCGACGGCCGGCGCAGGCCTGCCCGCATCGCTTCCTGACGCTGCGTCAGCTGGGACTCAGACGCTTCCGGCCGCGACCGGCAGGGCGGCCGGCGCCGTCCCGACGGTCGCCGTGGTCCCGGCCGCCGACAAGCCCCCGCTGCGGTCCGGATACCAGCGCCTGGCCGCCAGTCGGCCGTTGCACCGCAGTGGCGCGGCGGGCCTGTTCCTGGCGCTGATCGGGGCTTGCCTGATCGGCGTCGGCACCGTCCGGGTGGTCCTGTCGCGAGGAGTGGGCCGATGAGCGGGCTTGCGAGCTCGTCAACGAGCAGAGTCGAAACGTGCCTTATTTACCTCAAGGCCCAGTGGGACCGGTCGATCGCCGTCGGATGCCTGGTGGTCGCGGCGATCGCGATGCTCAACGGGTACCTCGGGATCAGCGACACCCCGCACGTCGCTGACCAGTTGCCGTACTTCATCTCCGCCGGTGCGTTCGGCGTCGCGCTGTGCGCGGTGGCGGGGATGTTGTGGGTCTCCGCCGACCTGCGCGACGAGTGGCGCGAGATCCGCTCGCTGCGCGCCGAGCTTGCCGCGAGCGAGGCCGCGGCGATCGCCCGGGCGGGCGGCCAGTGACCACAGCCGGTCTGACGTCCCGTCAGGTACATGTGCCCGCGCGGCGTTCGGTCTCCGTCGACCTGCCGGTCGACTCGCCCTGGCGAGCCGTCGAGCACCGGGTGGTCGCCGCGGTGTTGGCCGTCGCGTTCGGGCTGATCGGGCTGGCCTGGTTCGGCGCCGGCGGCACGGTGGACTGGACCGAGCAGCTGCGCTGGACCGCGGTGGCGATCGGCGGCGTCACCCTGGTCGGATTTGCCGGCGCGCTGTGGCTGGGCCTCGGACTGCGTCGGGTGCGGCTGGAGAAGCGCGCGCTGTGCGTCTCGCTCGTCGCGCGCCGCGACCGGCTGGCGGCCTACGCGGCACCGGTCACCGACCGGGCAGCGACCCGGGTCACCCGGGTCGGCATGAGCCACCACCACGCCCCGGATTGCCTGCTGGTCGCTGGTAAGGACGTGCGCGAGCTGACCGCGGACGACCTGGATCTGGTCCCGTGCGGGGTGTGCGGCGTCAGCGAGCGCGGCGAGCTCTCGATCAACAGCATCGCGAGGGCCGAGCGATGAGTGCATACCTCCCGTTCCTGGTCATCGGCATCGTGGTCGGCTCGGTCTACGGCATCGCCGCGATGGGCCTGGTGCTGACCTACAAGACCTCCGGCGTGCTCAACGTCGGGCACGGCGCGGTGGCCGCGGCGGCCGCGGTGGTGTTCCACCAACTGCGCCAGGAGCACGGGATGGCGTGGCCGCTGGCCGCGGCGGTCTCCGTGCTCGGGTTCGGCGTCGTGGCCGGGCTGATCATGGAGCAGCTGGCCCGGTGCCTGGCCGACGCCCCGACGGGCGGAAAACTCGTCGCGACCGTCGGCCTGGTGGTGGCCATCCCGGCGCTCGCCGCCCTGCTGTACGGCCCGTCGGCCCGTACCTTCGAGCCGCTGCTGACCCCGCACACCGCGTTCACCGTCTCCGGCGTGCGAGTAACCACCGAGAACATCGTGGTGGTTGCGTTCGGGCTGACCTCCGCAGTCGCGCTCTACCTCTTCTTCGCCCGCTCCCGGCTCGGCCGCGGGATGCGCGGCGTCGTCGACGACCCGGCGCTGCTCGGGCTGACCGGGGTCGCGCCCGTGCGGGTCCGTCGCTTCTCGTGGCTGATCGGCTGCTCGTTCGCCGCGGTTTCGGGGATCCTGCTGGCCAGCGCGCAGCAGCAACTCGACGTCACATTGCTGTCCCTGCTGGTGGTTCAGGCCTTCGGGGCCGCCGCGATCGGAGCGTTCACCAGCCTCCCGTTGGCTTATGCCGGCGGCCTGGCGGTCGGAGTGCTGCAGGCCCTGCTGTCCAAGGAAGCCGCCGGCCACGCCTGGATGCACGGGCTGGATGTGAACACCCCGTTCCTCGTGCTGTTCGTCGTGCTGATCGTGCTGCCACGGCACAAGCTGGCCGAGTTGGGTCGACCGGTGCGACCCCGGGCGCGCCGGACGGACACCGACCCGCGGGTGCGCTCGCTGGGTTGGCTGGCAATCGGCGCGGCGGCGTTCGGGGCGCCGTTGTACTGGGGCGTGCACGGTTCCTCGTACACGGTGGCCGCCACCCAGGTGCTGCTGTTCCTCTCGCTGGTGCTGCTGGTCCGTATCTCCGGCCAGATCTCCTTGTGCCAGGTGGGTTTCGCCGCGATCGGTGGTGCGGCGATGGGTCGGCTGCTCGACGCCGGCGCCCCGTGGGGCCTGGCCGTGCTGCTGGCCGCGGTGATCGCGGTGCCGGTCGGCGCGGTCGTCGCGATCCCGGCGATCCGGCTGTCCGGCCTCTACCTGGGTCTGGCCACCCTCGGGTTCGGGATCCTGCTGGCGCAGTACCTGTACGGGAAGAGCTTCTTCTTCGGCACCAGCGGCCACGCCACCCGCCGGCCGGCCGGCCTGTCCGGCGACACCCAGTACTACTACCTGGTGCTGGCCCTGTGCGTGGTCGCGTTGGCCGGCGTCGGAGTGTTGGAGCGGACGCGCCTGGGACGACTGCTGCGCGGGATGGCCGACAGCCCGGTTGCCCTGAGCACGTTGGGCGCCGGCGTCAACATCACCCGCACGCTGGTGTTCTGCCTGAGCGCGGCGCTGGCGGCGCTGTCCGGCGCGCTCGGTGCCTGCATATTCGGTTCGGTCAGCGCCGACTCGTACAACTACGTGAACTCATTGCTGATCCTGGCCGTGCTGTCGCTGGCCGGCGCGGGCACATTGTCGGCCGCCGTGATCGCTCCGGCGATCAGCGTGATCCCGCTGGTCTACCTGGACGGTGAACGGACCGCACTGTGGTTCCAGTTGGCCTTCGGCGTCGCGGCCGTACTGTCCGCGGTCGACCTGCCCGGCCGCGGCTCGGTGCTGCTCGAGAAGGCCCTGCGCAACTCCGCGCACCGGCTGGGGCACGGCGGACCGGCCGCCGGCCGCCTTTCGGGTCTGCCGACGCCACAGCAGGCGGTGCTGTCGTGAAGGGGAATCCGATGAAGTTCCACCAGCGGACCCGAGTGATCCGCCTGGGTGTCGTGCTGACCGTGGCGGCGCTCGCGCTGCCCGCCTGCGGCGGGTCGCGCGTGGACCAGACCGCGGTGATCGCCGCCGAGGGCGGCGGACTGGCCGGACGGGTCTCCGCGCTCGAGTCCGCGCAGTCGGCGGCACCGGTTGCAAACGCTGCGGCCGCCCCGGGCGTCGCAGCGGCCTCGGTCGCCGGCCCCGTCGCGGCGTCCGCGCCGGCGCCGGTCGCGGCGCCCGCGAAGGCAACGACGGTCGGCCGGGTCGCGGCCCCCGCCCAGCAGGCCAAGGCCGGCGTGCCCGCGCCGGTCGCACCGGCGGCGGCAGCGGGAGGGAACCCCGTCGGCTGCACCAGGGCCGGGTCGCCGGTCGTCATCGGCCAGGTCGGCGCGTTCAGCGGACTGGTCGGTGCCAACAACCAGGGCGCGTTGGCCACGTTGCCGGTGTGGGTGCGGGAGATCAACGCCCGCGGGGGCCTGGGCTGCCACCCGGTCACCCTGTTCGAGAAGGACACCGCCTCCGACCCGGCCCGCAGCGAGGCCGCGGTCAAGGAGATGGTGCAACTGCGCAACGCGGTCGCGCTGGTGGCCAGCTACGCCCCGCTCGACGTCGCGGGGTTCCGCAAGGGCGTCGAGAGCATGAACATCGCCGCCGTCGGTGGCGACCAGGTCACCCCGGATTGGCACCAGTCCCCGGACCTGTTCCCGGTGGGCGGCAACGAGCGCGCCCAGTTCGCCGGGTCGGTGCAGTCGTTGCGCGACCGCGGCGTCAAGAAGATCGCGATCTTCTACTGCGTCGAGTCCAGCGCCTGCACGGCGTTCCGCGACACCCTGGACAAGGACGGCTACGCCGCCAAGTTCGGGATGCAGATCGTTTACCAGACGCAGGTCTCGCTGACCCAGAACGACTTCACCTCCGCCTGCCAGGCAGCGAAGACCGCCGGCGCCCAGGCTTTGGTGTTCGCCGGCGATGCCGGTGGCGTCTCTCGCACGGCACGTTCGTGCGCCACGGTCGGCCTGACCGTGCCGATCGCGATCACTGCCAGCCAGGCCGGGTTCGATCCGGCCGACCGCAACCTGCAGGAGGCCACGCTCTCGATGGCCGCGCCGGTGTTCCCGTTCTCCCAAGGCGCGGACAACGTCGGCGAGAAGGTCTACCGGGCGGCGATGGACCGGTGGAACCCGTCGGCCCGCATCGAGGCGTCCAGCGCGCTGGCCTGGTCCAGCGCCCGGATGCTGGAACGCGCCGTCGACCTGCTCGGCCCTTCGGTCCGCGACATCCCGTTGACCCGGGAGCTGATCTTCAAGGGGCTGGGCCTGGTGAAGAACGAGACCCTCGGCGGCCTGATACCGCCGACGACCTACACGGCCGGTGAAGCACATGCGCCGGAAAACTTCTGCTACAGCCCGATGGCCTTCGACCGGCGTGGGTTCTACGCGCCGCGCGGAACCAGTTTCAGCTGCATCTGACCGGCTCCAGGGAGAGAGAATCATGCAACTGCTGCAATTCGTCGCAGACGCCTCGACGATCCCGCAACCGCCGGTCGGCGACCGGATGCCGAAGACGGCCGAGACCGTCTTCAACATCTTCATCTTCCTGCCGCTGGCGGCCATGTTCGTCTACTCGCTGATGCGCATGCGCAAGCAGCACGACCCGATCCTGCTCTACTGCCTGATCGGTGGCGCGTTCGCGGCGACCCTGGAGCCCGTCGTCGACGTGCTCGGCATGTGCTTCCTGCGGGAGAACAACGCCTTCGGCACGTTCACCGTGCTGGACCGCACGATGCCGCTGTACATCTGCTTCGTCTACCCCTGGTACGTCGGCGGGTTGGGCTACCTGTCCTACCGGCTGTTCGATCGGGGCATGACGCGCAAGCAGGTCTTCCAGTACTGGGCGATCGTCGGCGTCGTCGACGTGCTGCTCGAGGAGCCCGGCATTCTGATGCACACCTACTCCTACTACGGCCACCAGCCGTTCAAGGTCGCCGGATTCCCACTCTGGTGGGGCTTCGTTAACCCGGTGATGCCGATGGTCGCCGGGGCCATGATCTGCGCGGTCCGCAAACATCTGACGGGGCTTCAGCTGCTGGCTGTGATCCCCTTGATCCCGATGGCCGACGGGCTGGCGAACGGCGCGGCGGGCTGGCCGGTCTGGGTTGCGCTCAACCAGCACAACGTGTCCTACTTCTGGACCTACCTGGCCGGCTTCGCCTGCCTGGGTCTCTCGCTGTACTGCGTCTGGATGATCTCCTTCGCGGTCGTCCGGCCCACGGGGTCGACCTCGGCGCAGGATCAGCCGATAGCCGTGCCGACAACCCAGCCGCTCGCGGCAGCCGGGACGGTGGCCCGATGATCGCCACGCATCCCGGCTCGTCCGACCTGATCCTGCCCCGGCCCGGCGCGGGCGAGGAGTGGGACCCGTACACGATCCACACCCACTACTTCGGGTTCTCGGTGCCCGAGGCCAAGATCGGTGCGTTCCTCTACGTCCGCTACCAACCGGCGTTCCCGCTCTGCCAGGGCGGGGTGGCGATCTTCCGCGGTACGCAGAACTACTCGGCGCTGGACATCGATCACCTCGACTACCAGATGACGATGCCCTGGCCGGAGGTCGACGGGAACCGGATCACCACCCCCAACGGACTGAGCATCGAGTTCCTCGAGCCGGGCCGGGTCGCGCGGCTGACCTACTCGGCCGGCGACACCTCGCTGGACATCACGCAGACCGCCGTGACGCCCCTACTGGCCCGCGGCCACATCATGCCGGGGGAGGAGCACCACCACGACGATCCCGGGCGCAGCCCCGGCGGCAGCGAGCAGTTCATGCACGCGGTCGGCGAGCTGGTTCTGAACGGCGAGAAATTCGCAGTGGACTGTTATGCCCCTCGGGACCGATCCTGGCGGCAGATACGCAAGGAGAATCGCGGAGGCGTGCCGGTCCCACCGGTGGGCTGGTCGCCGATGTACTTCGGGGAGGACCTGATCTTCAACCAGATCTCCTTCGAGGCCCCCGACACCGATCCGTCGTGGACCGGTATCTACGACATGCCCGCCGATCGGCCCACGCACCACTTCGCGTGGCTCCAGCAGGGCGACAAGACCCTCGACGTGGTCCGGGTCCGCCGCAACGTCCTGGAGGTCCAGCCGATCACCCTCGCCACGCTGCGGCAGGAGATCGAGGCTGAGGACTCCACCGGCACGGTCCACCGGTTCACCGGCGAGGCGATCGCCACCGCCGTGCTGCCTGCCTGGCCGAACGTCTCCTTCCACGACAGCGTCTACCGCTGGACCGACGCGCACGGCCGGATCACGCACGCCACGTACCAGGAAGTCTGGTTCGACCGCTACCAGCGCGCCGTCAAGGCACGCACCGAGAACCGCTGAGGAGCTTGCGATGGCACTGGCGAACACTCGAGACCCCGAGAAGTCCGCGATCCAGCTGCGCGACTGGCTGAGCACGAAACTGCCCGGCGCCACCGACGTGGCGGTCACCGACGTGGACATTCCGCAGGCCAGCGGCATGTCCAACGAGACGTTGATGTTCAACGCCTCCTGGACCGACGAGTCCGGGTCGCACAGCGCGCAGTACGTGGCCCGGGTCGCTCCGCAGGGCCCGGGCGTGTTCCCGCGCTACGACCTGGTCACCGAGCAGCGCGTGCTGCACGCCCTGTCGCAGCACACCGACGCCCCGGTGCCGGCCACGCCGTGGGTGGAGACGAACACCGATGTGCTGGGCTCGCACTTCCTCGTCATGGAACGGCTTTCCGGCCGTATCGCCGCCGACGACCCGCCGTTCACCGCGGCCGGGTGGGTGCTCGACGAGCTGAGCCCGACGCAGCGGGCGACCATGTGCGACAACGCGCTGATCGCGCTGACCAAGGTGCACGCCGCGGACCACAAGGCGCTGGGCCTGGACTTCCTGGACCACCCGGAGCTGGGCGCCACCCCGCTGGACCAGTCCATCGCCGACTGGCGCAACACCTACGCGTGGGCAGCCGAGGGCGAGACCAACGGCACCATCGAGGCCGGGTTCGCGTGGGTCGAGGCCAACAAGCCTGGCGCCGAGCCGACCGTGCTCAACTGGGGCGACGCCCGCCTGGGCAACCTGCTGATCTCCGACCAGCTCGGCGTGGCCGGGATCCTGGACTGGGAGATGGTCACCCTCGGCTCGCCGGAGCAGGACCTGGGCTGGTGGTTGCTGCTGCAGCGACACCACACCGAGGGCATCGGCCTGCCACTGCCCGAGGGCTTCCCGGACCGCGACGCGATCATCGCCCGCTACACCGAACTGACGGGGCATCAGGTCCAGCACGCCGACTTCTACGAGGCGTTCGGCGCGCTGAAGCTGTCCATCCTGATGCACCGCGCGGGCAACATGATGATCGCCGGCAGGATGCTGCCGCCGGACGCCCCGATGAAGTTCAACAACCCGGCCAGCCAGATGCTCGCCAAGTTCATCGGCGCACCCGCGCCGACCGGCGCGGCGCAGTCGTTCATCGGGAACCGGTGAGGCGTGACCATCAGGCGCGGTCGCGCAGAACTCGCCAGGTCGTAGGAGGACCCATGGGACGCCATCTTCCCCGTCAGCGGATCGGCATTCTGCTGGTCGTGAGCAGCCTGTCCATGGCCGGCTGCGGGAGTTATTTCAGCGAGGCCGAACTGGCCTCCCGGCAAGCCGTGGCCGCGCCCGCGCAGCCCGGCGCCGCGGCGATCGACACCTCCGGGGTACCGAGCTTCACCCGGGCCGCCGCACCTGCCGCCGCGGTTGCCGCTCCCGCGGCGGCGCCGGTTGCGGTCGGGCAGAAGGCCGTTGCGGCAAAGAAATCCGGGACCGCCACCGCCGCGGCTGCACCTGCCGCGGCTGCGGTAGCGGCCCCGGTTGCTCCGGCCGCGGCGGCGGTGCCCGCCGCGGTGCACAGCGGGCCGCGCAGCCCGATCGTGCTCTGCTCGTTCGGGAACTCCTCCGGCGTGCTCGGCGCGGTCTCCGGGCCCGCTCCGATCGGTAACGCGGCCTGGGCCTCCTGGGTCAACGCGCACGGCGGGCTGGCCGGGCACCCGGTCAAGATGATCAATGCTGACGACGGCGGGGCCGCGGCGAACGCTCAGGCGATCGCGCAGCGCTGCGTCGAGCAGGAGCACGCGGTCGCGATCTTCAACGAGTACACCTTCGGGGAACTCGACGGTGCGTTGCCGTACCTGAAGTCCAAGGGTGTGCCGGTCATCGGCAGCATCGGTGCGGCGATCTCCAGCGACCACTCCTCGATGGTGTTCAACCCGCTGAACGGCGCGGATGTGGGCCAGGCCTGGGGATTCGTCGACACTATCCGGGCCCAGACCGACAAGAAGAACCTCGGCGTCCTGTACTGCCAGGAGGCCGCGACCTGCGCGCAGCAGATCGACAGCTTCAGCAAACTGCTGCCGTACCAAGGGATGCACATCGTCTACAAGGCGCAGGTCTCCCTGGTGCAGCCCGACTACACGGCCCAGTTGATCCAGGCGAAGAACGCCGGCGCCGACGTGGTCGTGCTGCTGCTCGACAGCGCCAGTGTCGGTCGGGTCGCCCGCAACGCGGCCCAGCAGGACTACCACCCGGTCCTGTCCGGCACCTACAACCTCGGGATCCAGGCGACCCTGGATCAGGGTCCGATCCTCGACGGGTTGATCCTGGCCAGCCGTACTCCTGCCTACTCGACCTCGCCGCTGATGGCCGACTACCGCGACGCCATGGCGCGATTCCAGCCGGGCAAGGCGATGGGCGACGTCGGCGCCGGAGCCTTCGTGTTCGGCGCCTTGCTCGCGAAGTACGCGGACAAGTACCTGAACGCCGACAACGTCACCTCGGCCGACATGCTGACTCTGCTGCACTCGGTCCACGACGAGAAGCTCGGCGGCCTGCTGCCGGGGGTCACGTTCCCGACCGGCGACGACCGGACCCAGACCAACCGGTGCATCGAACCGGTCGTGCTCTCCGGCGGTCGATTCCTCCAACGCGGTGGGGCATTCGTCTGTGCGCCGGACTGGAAACCCGGTGCGTAGCGCCGTGGGTAGGCGCGCGGTGCGCTGCGCGGCCACCGCCACCGGGGTGCTGGCGGTGGTCGGCGGCGGCCTCGCGCTGACGCCGGCCGCGCGGGCTGCCGCACCCGCCGACAGCACCGGTGCCGCGGTGGGGACGGCGACGGCGAGCGGCGTTCGGACCAGCTACGACCTGCCCGGGTTCCTCGTCGTCGACCAACTTTTCGACGGGGGCGGCCCGATCTCGCAGTCCGTGGTCAACGCGACCGGCGGCGCGACGTCGTTCGCTTCGGTGCCGTATCCGGGCGACACGGTCGTGAACCTGCCCGCGGTCGCCAACGTCGGTACCGGGCAGGCTTTCCCGTTCACCTACCCGTTCTACGTGGTGACCGACGGGAACCTCACCCAGAAAGCGTCCGCGCAGGACGCCACCGGGACCCTCGCGATCGACGCGGCCTCGCACGACCGGACCGCGCACTCCTCGGCCCGCGCGGCGGGCCCGACCGCGGGCGTCGTCCGCACCACGGGGTCCACCCAGACCTCCGCGGTCGAGATCGCGTCGGACGGGACGATGACCTCGACCGCCGACAGCCTCACCCGAGGCATCGACATCGGCGTGCTCAAGATCGCCGAGGTGCACGTGCGCAGCATCAGCGTGCTGAAGCCCGGACAGAGCAGGCCCACGACGACGTCGACCACCGACGTCACCGGGGCCTCGGTGCTCGGGCAGGAGGTGGGGATCGGACCGAACGGGATCGTGCTTCCCGCCGCCGGTCAGGGCCCGGCCGACAAGCCCGCGCTGGACGCGGTGAACGATGCGCTGAAGCAGTCCGGGTTGACGGTCTCGTTGGCCGGGGCCCAGGACGTCGCCGGGGGAGCCTCGGCGGCCGGCGTCCAGATCGTGCAACGCGGTGCGTTGCCGTTCCACGGATCACCGGTGGGCGTCGCCCGCACGGTGATCGGCGACGCCGGTAGCTGGATCCTCGGCGACTCCAACTCGTTGACGCCGTTGGCGGAGTTGTCCGGAGGCGGACCGCTCACCGGAGCGAGTGCTCCGGCTGTGACGGGCGCCGCCACACCGAGTGTCGGGGCGGGTGCCGCGGGGCCGGCGGTTGCGCCGATCGGCTTCGGTACGGACCCGGCGGCCGGGGCCGGGGGAATTCCCACGGTCCTCGCGGCTCCGGTCGGCGAACCGCCGCGGCGGACCGTGTCGTTGGCGGCCGCGCCGACGGTGAACACCGTCGCCTCCTTGACCGGCCTTCGTGGCCGCATCGGCGCGCTCTACCTGATCACCGCGGTCGGGGCGTGCCTGGCACTGCTGTTTTCGTTGCTCTGGCGGGTTAAGGGAGTGCGGTAGCCGTGGACTTGCTGACCATCCTGCGATCGCAGTGGGACCGGGTGGCCGCAATCGTGTGTGTGATCGCGGGCATCGTCACGCTGATCCTTGGGTACCACGGGGTGGCGTCCTCGCCGTACGTGGCCGAGGAACTGGCGTACCTCGTCTCCGGCGGCCTCGGCGGGGTCTTCCTGCTCGGGGTCGGGGCCACGCTGTACATGTCGGCAGACATGCATGACGAATGGCGCAAGCTCGACCGCATCGAGGCCGCGATCCTGAAGCTGGCTGACGGGGAGTCACCTTCGGTGGAGGCCGAGACCGACCGGTCCGGCACCGACCGCTCCACCCGGGCCTACCGACCGGCCCCGGTCCCGGCCGCTGCGGCGCTGCGCGTGCAGTCGGGCGGGGCGGCGTTGCTGCCGCGGGACATGCTGCGAAACCTGGGGGTCTCGGCAGCGGCAGCCCTGGTGGCGTTGGCGTTCCTGGTCTCGGGCTACCTGCGGGCCGCGACGGTCACCAGCCCGAGTTCGGCCTTCACCGCGACGGCCATCGCGGTGGTCGGTCTGGTCGTGTGCGGCTTCGGGGCGGCCGCGGGGCCGCTGCGCCTGCGCCGCCGACTGCGAGTGCGCCGCAGCGTCCTGCTCCGTGGATTCCTGGAGCGGGCAGCGACCAAGTCCGAGACCGTCGCGCCGGTGGCCGGCGGAACCCGGGCGCTGGTCGGAATCCCGGGCGGGCGCTATGTGCACCTGGCCGACTGCGTGATGCTCGCCGCCGCGGAGGAGACTCTGCTCGGCGCGGAGGAGTTGCCCGCCGACGTCGAGCGGTGCGCGCTGTGCCTGGGCGCGGACCGGTAGGCAGGCGGAGACCATGCGGGACTATCTGCCATTCCTCGTCCTGGGGATCACCTCCGGGTCGATCTACGCCCTGGCCGCGATGGGCCTGGTCGTCACGTACACGACCTCCGGGGTGTTCAATTTCGCGCACGGCACGATCGCGATGGTCAGTGCTTACGCGTACTACACGTTGACGGTCTCCTGGGGCCTGCCGAGCGTGGTCGCGTTGCTGCTGGTCGTGCTCGGGCTGGGTCCGCTGATCGGGGTGATCGTCGACCGGGCGTTGTTCCGGCGATTGCAAGGTGCCGGTTCGGCGGCCTACGTGGTTGTGTCCATCGGCCTGCTGGTCGCACTGCAGGGCCTGGTGATCATCGGCTACGGGCCGACCAACCGACCGGTCCCGCAGATCTTCCCGTCGCGGGTGGTCCGGCTGCCCGGCGTCAACGTCGGGTACGACCAGATCGCGATCACACTGATCGCCGGTGCGGCCGGGCTGGCGCTGGCGATGTTCTTCCGGCGCACCCAGACCGGGCTGGACATGCGCGCGGTGGTCGACGACCCGCACCTGACCGAACTCACCGGCGCCGACGCATCGCGAACCACCACGCTGGCCTGGATGCTCGGCTCGTCGTTCGCCTCCCTGGCCGGTGTGCTGTTGGCCCCGATCCTCGGCGTCGACGCACTGCTGCTGACCCTGCTGGTCGTGCAGGCCTTCGGTGCGGCGGCACTGGGCCGACTCACGAGTCTTCCGATCGCCTACTCCGGTGCGATCGGGCTCGGGGTGATCGGCCAGCTGTCGACCAAGTGGGTCAGCGGTGTCGCCGACTCGCACCCTTGGCTGGCGGGCATCCCGAACAGCCTTCCGTTCATCGCGTTGTTCGGGGTGCTGCTGGTCAGCAGGAAGGGCAGCTTCACCGAGCTGACCCGCAACAGCGCGCCGCGCAGGACCGTCGCGACGCTGACCGCCGGCGCGCGCCGGTTCCCGGTCTGGGTCATCGGCGGGATCATCGCCGTCGCGGCGGTCGTCCCGGCTGTGGCCACGGACAGCCGGATCACCACAGCTACGACGGCGTTGGCGATGCTCGTGGTGTTCAGCAGCCTCAGCCTGCTGCTCGGCCTGTCGCGACAGATCTCCTTGTGCCACGCGGTTTTCGTCGCGCTCGGCGCCACCACCCTCGGCCACCTGCAGCAGCACGGCGTTCCGTTCCTGCCCGCACTGCTGCTGTCCGGGCTTATCGTGGTCCCGATCGCGGGCCTGCTGTCGATCCCCGCCGTCCGGCTGTCCGGGCTGTTCCTGGCCCTGGCCACCTTCGGTTTCGGAGTGCTGTTCCAGAACCTGCTGTTCGGCACCGGGGCCGTGTTCGGCGTCGCCGGACAGATCGCGATCCAGCGTCCCCGGGTGTTCGGGCACACGCTCGACGGCACCGGTTCGTTCTACTGGTTCGTGCTGGTGATCGCCGTCGTCTCGATCGTCGCGATCGAGATCCTGCGGGCTACCCGGCTGGGTCGCGTGCTGCGCGCCACCGCGGACAGCAACGTCGCGGTGGAGACCCTCGGCGTGAATACCACGGCGGCCCGGGCGCTGGTCTTCTGCGCCAGCGGATTCTTCGCGGCGATCGCCGGTGGACTGCTGGGCGCGCAGGTGACCAGCGTGAGCACGTCGAGCTTCACGTTCTTCCACTCGCTGATCTGGGTTGCCGTGCTTGTCGCGGCCGGGGCGGCGACGCTCGGCGGAGCGGTGCTGGCTACCGGTCTGCTGGTGGTCGTCGCGGCGTTCTTCACCTCGGCCGAGGTCATCAACTACCAGACGGTCGCCTTCGGGCTGGGCGCGATTCTCTTCGCCCAGGCGCCGAACGGGATGGTCGGTGGGCTGGACATGTTGCGCGCCACTACCGCTTGGGCGCGGTTGTCTGCTGACGGACCGTCACGGGTCGCCGCCAACCGGTCACGGGCGCGGCAGCGCTTGGCCGGAGAGGTGGGCAGATGACGCTGCAACTGCGCGGCGTGCGAGCCGGGTACGGCCGGACCGAGGTGCTGCACGAGGTCGGGCTGACCGTCCCAACCGGTTCCGCGGTGGCCCTGCTCGGTTCCAACGGCGCGGGCAAGACGACGTTGCTCAAGTCGGTGGCCGGTCTGGTGCCGATCACCGGTGGCGACGTGGTGTGGCGCGGCGAGTCCCTGCGCACCGCGGCGCCGCACGACCGGGTCGCCGCCGGCGTGTGCCTGATCCCCGAGGGTCGAGGCATCTTCCGCAACCTGACGGTTGCGGAAAACCTGGCGATGCACGTGCGCGGAAAGAATCGTGCCACGGCGGTCCAGACCGCGGTCGAATACTTCCCAGTGCTGGGCCAGCGGCTGAAGCAGATCGCCGGGACGATGTCCGGTGGCCAGCAGCAGATGCTGGCCGTGGCCCGGGCCCTGGTGACCAGCCCGTCGCTGCTGATGATCGACGAGCTGTCGGTGGGTCTGGCGCCGGTCGTGATCGACGAGATCTTCGCCGCGATCGAGGTGTTGCGGGCCAAGGGCGTCTCGTTGCTGATCGTCGAGCAGTACGTGCATCGCGCGCTGGCGATCGCCGACTACGTCTACGTGCTCCAGAAGGGCCGCATCGTGTTCGTCGGCGAGCCCGCGCAGTGCCAGGGCGGCGCGGTGTTCGAGCGCTACCTCGGGGAAGGTGTCGCATGAGCGCTGCGGAGGGCTTGCGGGCCGACGGCGTGGTCGTCAAGTTCGGCGGCCTGACCGCGCTGGACGGTGTCGGGGTGCACGCCCCGCCCGGGCGCATCACCGGGCTGATCGGCCCGAACGGCGCGGGCAAGACCACGCTGTTCAACGTGTGCAGCGGCTTGCAGGTCGCGGACGCAGGCACAGTCCGACTCAACGGCACCGACCTCGCTCGGCACGGCCCGTCGTCCCGGGCTCGCCTGGGCCTGGGCCGAACGTTCCAGCGGCTGGAGCTGTTCACCTCGATGACCGTGCGGGAGAACGTCGAGTTCGCCGCCGAGGCCCGCTGGCTGAGCTGGGACCCGATCTCGCAGCTCGGGCTGCGCCACGCGGGCCGCGGCCGGCGGCGGGAGATGCGCCGGACGGCCGATCAAGTCCTGGCCGACACGGGTCTGCTGCCGTTGGCCGACCGGGTCGTCGGATCGCTGTCCACCGGGCAGGGCCGGTTGGTCGAGCTGGCCCGGGCGATGGCCCGGCGCCCGCAGGTCCTGCTGCTGGACGAGCCGTCCAGCGGCCTGGACCCGGCCGAGAGCCACCAGTTCGGCCGGCTGCTGCGCGAGTTGGTCGACCGGCGGGAGATCGGCATCCTGATGGTCGAGCACGACATGAGCCTGGTGCTCGACATCTGCGACTGGATCTTCGTGCTCGACTTCGGCCGGCCGTTGATGGCCGGCACCCCGGCCGACGTCCGGGCCAGTGAGGACGTCCGATCCGCCTATCTCGGCAAGGAGGCTGTGGCATGAGACTGACCCGCCGTCACATCGCACCCCTGGTGGTTCTGCTCGTCGGTGGGCCGGCGCTCGCCCCGTGCGCCCGGGCCGCCGCGGCCGACGACCCGCCCCGGGTCACCGGCTGGTCCAACCTGATGGACTACATGGCCACCGGCTCGAAGCTGGCCATCCCGGAGGTCTACGGCATCGGGACCTCGATGGCGAACCTCGGGCTGGCGCAGTTCCCGGCGCAGGCGGCGCCGTTGACCAAGCAGGTGTTCCTGGCCGAAGGATCCGGGCCGCAGGCGTTCGCCGCCACGCAGCCCGGTGCCGCGCAGATGATCGCGGCAGGCCGGTCCGGCGCCGCCCCCTTCGCCGCGTTCAACCCACAGGCCAACGGCGTGCTCTCGGCGATGTCCTCGAGCACCCGCGCCGGCGCGACCGCTCTGCACCCGGTCCTGCAGCCGTTCGATCTGACGGCCAGTCAGTTCGCCGACTACCTGGACAGCCTGCAACAGAAGTAGGCCCCCGGGCACCTACCCGGCCAGCACTTCGTCGACGTAGGCCTCGGCCGGGCCGCGCAGCGACTCGTGGGCCTCGAGGAACACTTCGTGCGCCTCGCGTCCGGACCAGGCCGTGGGCAGCAGCTCCAGCGGCAGGTCGGGATCCCGGAACGGGAACATCCGGTAGTCGTGGACCAGCAGCATTCGTTCGGTGAGCGCGCCGCGGCCGCTGAACTCGCCGGCCCGGTAGCGGGTCAACCTCAGTTCGTACTGCTTGCGCAGTTCGGCGTAGTCGTGGTCCAGCGCCGCCAGGTCCCAGCACCGCAGCGCTATGTCGCGGTCGTACGCCGGACCGTCGGACCGGGCGTGCAGCACGTCGAGCGACACGGTCTCGTGCCCCCCGAACTCGTCGCGGATCGACGCGGTGCGGTCGTGCGGGCTGACCCAGACCGATGCGGACATCGGCCCGAACCCGAGCCAGGCCAACTTCTTCCGCATCTGCTCACGCAGCGCCCGTTCGGTCTCCGGGACCTGGTACATGACCATGTGCCAGCAGCCGTCCCAGGCGTTCCGCTCCCGGTCGAAGATCCGCGACCGGCCCTCGTCGAGCAGCCGCCAGGATGCGTCGGTCAGCCCGTAGCTGGCCTCGCGTCCGCTGCGGGTGCCCTGCAGCCAGCCCTCGGACCGCATGCGGGTGACCACCACGCGGACCGAGGGCTCGGGGACGTCGAAAGCGCCCATCAGTTCGATCAGCGCTCGCAGTCGGACCGCGCCGCCGCGGTAGCGCAGGTAGTCGCCGAACAAGTCGAACACCAGCGAGCGCGCTTTCACCGCCGTCCCCTCTGCTCCGGCCTCGACTTCTGCTGCGGCAGCTTACGGCCGGGGCCGGCGGGTCCGGGCGGTCCGACACCTGCGGAGACCACCCGGTGTCGGAACTGTTTCAAACATCCACCGGACGTCTGTTGAATGTTTCGGATCGGGGCGGCAGACTTCGGACTCATCGACGGCGGGAACTACGAGACGCCACCGTTGGGGCAGGCCCCGGCGGCGGACGGGCGACCCGAGCAGCGGGAGAAACGATGACGGCCACCGAGTCCTCGAACACGGACGAAGCCACTGCCCTGGCGGAGTTGTACGCCGACTTCGCGGCGGCACACCTGGCGCCGCTGTGGACCCAACTGGCCGGGCTGATGCCGCAGGCGCCGACACCCGAGGCGATGCCGATGCTCTGGCGTTGGGGACAGCTGTACCCGCTGGCGGCCCGGTCCGGTGAGCTGGTCCCGGTCGGGCGCGGCGGGGAACGACGGGCGATCGCGCTGGCGAATCCGGGGCTGGCCGGCGCACCGTTCGCCACCTCGACCCTGTGGTGCGCGATCCAGTACCTCGGGCCGCGGGAGGAGGCGCCGGCTCACCGCCACACGCAGAGCGCCTTCCGATTCGTCGTGGACGGCGACGGGGTGTGGACCAACGTCGAGGGCGACCCGGTAGCCATGCGTCGCGGGGACCTGCTGCTCACCCCGGGCATGCACTTCCACGAGCACCACAACACCACCGACCACCCGATGGCCTGGATCGACGGGCTGGACATCCCGTTGATCCAGCGGCTGGAGGCTAGTTTCTTCGAGTTCGGGCCGGATCAACTGAGTACCCGTCAGACGCCTGCCGCATCCCGTAACGAACGCCTCTGGGGCCATCCCGGGTTGACGCCGTTGGGCGCGGCCCGCGGCACCGCGTCGCCGCTGCTGGCCTACCGCTGGGAGCACACCGACGCCGCACTGCGCGCACAGCTGGAGCTCGAGGACGAGGGGCACCCCGCAGTGGTCTCGCCGGGCCATGCCGCGGTGCGGTTCACCGACCCGGCGACCGGCGGCGACTGCCTGTCGACAATGCGGTGCGAGATGCACCGACTGCGTCCGGGCGCGGCGACGGTGCGGATCCGGATCGCCGGATCCGCTGTGTGGCAGGTGTTCTCCGGGTCCGGCGTCGCTCACGTCGGCGCCGAGACCTACCGGTTGAGCGCCGGTGACCTGTTCGCGGTGCCGTCCTGGGCGCCGGTCCAACTCGAGAGCGAAGCAGGCCTGGACGCGTTCCGGTTCTCCGACGAACCGGTCCTGGAAGCGCTGGGCCTGGCCCGGAAGGAGATCCCGTGAGCGAGCTTGCGAGTGAACAAATGTCGCAGTGTCCACCGATATCAAGCCCGCTGGGACCTACGGAGGTGCGCCGGTGAGACTGGCGACGATTCGTGTCGCGAACTCGACCCACGCGGTGCGGGTCGACGACGATTTCGCGGTCGAGACCGATGACCCCGACGTCGGCGCACTGCTGCGCCGGCCGGATTGGCGGGCCGCCGCAGCCGCGGCCGATGGATCGCGGCACGCTGTCGACCAGCTCGACTACGCGCCGGTCGTGCCGTGGCCGGAGAAGATCGTCTGCGTCGGGCTGAACTACCGCAGCCACATCACCGAGATGGGTCGCGACCTGCCCGAGCACCCGACCCTGTTCGCCAAGTTCGCCCGCGCTCTGGTTGGCGCGCACGATCCGGTCGTACTGCCCCGCGGCTCGACCGAGGTGGACTGGGAGGCCGAGTTGGGCGTCGTCATCGGCAGCCCGGTCCGCCACGCCGACCTCGCGCAGGCCCGCGCCGCGATCGCCGGGTACACCGTGGTCAACGACGTGACCGCCCGCGACTTCCAGTTCCGAACCGTGGAATGGTTGCAGGGCAAGACTTTCGAGCACTCGACCCCGGTCGGGCCCTGGCTGGTCACCGACGCCGAACCGGGCACGCTGAGCTGCACGGTCGACGGTGAGCAGATGCAGTCGGCGGACACCGCCGACCTGCACTTCGACCCGGCGGCACTGGTGGCCTACATCTCCGCGATCGTGACCCTGGTGCCCGGCGACCTGATCGCCACCGGCACGCCGGGCGGGGTCGGGCACGCCCGCAAGCCACCCCGGTACCTGCGCCCGGGCAGCGAACTGGTCACCTGGATCGACGGGATCGGCCAGTGCCGCAACGTCTGCGTCGAGGAGGTCTGAGGTGCGAATCGCGGTGGTGGGCGGCGGGCCCGGTGGCCTGTTCCTGGCCACCTTGCTCCGCCGGGCGGCCCCGAACGTCGAGGTGACCGTGTTCGAGCGGAACCGGGCGCAGGACACCTTCGGCTTCGGCGTCGTGTTCTCCGACCGCACGCTGGCCAACATCCATGACGCCGACCCGGTCCTGCGCGAGGCCCTGGACCGGCACGGCCGGCACTGGGACGTCATCGAGGTGCGGCTGAAGGGCGAACGGATCCGCTGCGGCGGCAACGGGATGGCCTCCGTCGTGCGGCACACCCTGCTGCGGCTGATGCAGGAGCGCGCCGCCGACGTCGGCGCCGCACTTCGGTTCAGCACGCCGGCGAGCCTGGCGCAGCTGCGCGACTTCGACCTGGTCGTGGCCGCCGACGGGACCGGTTCCACCGTGCGCTGCGAGCTGACCGAGGCCGGCGTCGACCTGGGCGAGACCGTGACGACCGCGGCCGCGAAGTTCATCTGGTTCGGCGTCGACCACATGTTCGACGGGCTCACGTTCCTGCACGAGCGCGGTCCGCACGGGGTCTTCGCCGTGCACGGGTACCCGATCAGCGACGAGGTGTCCACGTTCATCGTGGAGACCGACGAGCAGTCCTGGCACGCCGCCGGCCTCGACCGGTTCGACGTGGAGCAGGCGCCCGGGCCCAGCGATGAACAGTCCCGGCGGTACCTGGAAGAACTGTTCGGCGAGCAGATCGGCGGGGCTCGATTGCTGACCAACAACTCCCGCTGGGGGAACTTCCGGACCCGCCGCACCGCCCGCTGGACCACCCTGCACCCCGTGCCGGTGGCACTGCTCGGGGACGCCGTGCACACCGCGCACTTCTCCGTGGGTTCCGGCACCAAGATGGCGATGGAGGACGCCGTCGCGCTGTGCGCGGCGCTGACTGAGCACAGGTCAGACATTGCTGCCGCGCTGGCGGCGTACGAGGCCGCCGCGCAGCCCTCCGTGCGTGCCGTGCAGGACTCGGCGCGACCGAGCCTGGCCTGGTGGGAGAACTTCGGCCGCTACCACGACCACTTCGCGCCCTGGCAGTTCGGTTACCACTTCCTGACCCGCAGCATCACCGACGCGCGGCTGAGCCGGCGCGACCCGGAATTCGTCGCGGCCGCCCACCGGGCCTGGCGGGCAACGCACGGCGCGCAGGTGTTGGACACCCCGTTCGAGCACGCCGGACTGAGCTTGCCGAACCGCCGGGTCCCGGTGGTTCACGCCGCCGGGGTACCGGTCGCCGCGGGCGGGTCACCACTGCACGAGCGCCCGCCGGGCACCCGCCCGTGGGCCGCGCGGTTGGCCGCGCCGGAGACCGAGGCCGGCCTGTCGGAAGCGGCCGCCGTGCTGGCCGTGCTGGCCGACGGCGACCCGACATTCGTCGCCGTGCACGGCGGCACTGGGTTCACCCGCACCCTGCTGTGCGAGCGGGCACGCATGCACCACAAGACCCCGGCGCTGCTGATCGATCCGGACGGCGATCCCGACCGGGCGGTGACCGCGGTCCTGTCCGGCCGCGCCGATCTCGTCGCCGCCGAAGGTCTCGCGTGACCGCGCCCGCCCCGGCGCGGGCGCGGACCGGGGGCCTGCGGGCGTTGTTCCGACCCCGCGGGATCGCCGTTGTCGGGGCCTCGGCCGACCCGGGCAAGTTGGGCGCGGCACTGCTGCGCTCGTTGGAGTCGTTCCCCGGTTTCGTTGCCCCGGTCAACCCGCGGACTCCCGGCATGCACGTCGACCTCGCCGCGGCCGCCGCGGCCGGGCCGGTGGATTTGGCGATCCTGTGCCTGCCCGCCATGTCCTGCCCGGAGGTGCTCGCCGAGGCCGCCGCCGCCGGAGTCGGTGCGGCAGTGGTGTGCGGCGGGGGATTCGCGGAGGCCGGGCCGGCGGGCGTGGCGTTGCAGCGTCGGCTGGCCGAAACCGCTGCAGAGTCGGGAATCCGCCTGCTCGGCCCGAACACCTCCGGGTTCCTCGCCCCACCGATCGGGCTGCGGGCCAGCTTCGTACCGGGCACCACCGAGGTGCCGCCCGGGCGCGTGGCGGTAGTGGCCGCCAGCGGTGGGGTCAACCACGCCCTGGCATTCAGCTTGGCCGAGACCGGGCACGGCGTGAGCCTGGCCGTCGGGATCGGCAACGGGGTGGACGTCGGCGCGGCCGATGTTCTGGAGCATCTGTGCGACGACGCGGACACCACGGCGGTCGCCCTGCACGTGGAGACGGTCGCCGACGGGCCGCGCCTGGTGCGGGCGCTGCGCCGGCTGACCGCGATGAAGCCGGTCGTCGCGCTGGTCGTGGGCCGGCACGACGTGGCGGAGTTCGCCGCTTCGCACACCGGTGCGCTGGCGACCTCGTGGCGGACGACCCGGGCCGCGCTGGCCCAGGCCGGTGCGGTTCTCGTCGACGACGAGCGGGAACTCCTCGACGCGGTCGGGGCTCTGTCGGTCCGCCGGTTGGCCCCGGCACCCGCGCCCGGCGTCGGGGTGCTGATCGCCCAGGCCGGTCCGGGTCTGCTGCTGCTCGACTCGCTGAAAGGCCGTCAGATTCCGGTGCCGGAGTTGACGAAGTCGACGGTGGACCGGCTCGGTGGACTGCTGCCCCCGCTCACCTTCCAGCGCAACCCGGTCGACACCGGCCGCCCGGGACGCAACTTCGGTGCGGTGTTGGGCGTCGTGGCCGCCGACCCTGGCGTCGACCTGGTCGCCGGGTACGCGCTCGACGAGCCCGGGGCAGTCGACCTGGCTGCCGCGGTCGGCAACGCGCCCGCGACGGTTCCGGTGGTGTTCGGCATCGGCGGCGCCGGTTCGGACGTCCGGGCCACGCGGTCGCGGTTGCGTCGAGCCGGCGTGGCTGTGGTCGACACCCCGGCGGCGTTGGCCGCGGCCACCGCGGCGTTGGTGCGTGATGCGCGCGCCCGGCATCGCATGACGCGGCCGATCCTCGACCGCGCGCCGCGGACCGTGTCCGTGCCGACCGGTCCGCTTGACGAGCACCGGGCCAAGCAGCTGCTGGAAGCGCTGGGCGTCCCGGTTCCGGCGCGCCGGGCCTGCGGCGACCGGGCGGCCGCCCACGCCGCGCTCGGCGACCTCGGTGGGCCGGTAGCGGTGAAGATCCTGGACGCGAACGTGCTGCACAAGACGGAGATCGGCGGGGTGCACCTGGACGTCCGAACCCCGGACGACCTGGACCGCGCCTGGGACGCCCTGGCCGCGGTCGGCGCCCGAGCGGTGCTCGTCGAGCGGATGGCCGGGCCCGGGGTCGACCTGATCATCGGCGCGCGACGGGACCCGGTCTTCGGCCCGATCGTGCTGCTCGGCCTGGGTGGCGTGGCCGCGGAGGTCACCGCCGACGTGGCCGTGCGGCTGGCGTCGTTGACCGCGCACGACGCGGCGGAGATGCCTGATGAACTGGCCGGGGCGGCGTTGTTGGCCGGCTGGCGCGGTGGGCCGACCCTGGACCGCGACGCGCTGGCAACGATCCTCGTCGGCCTCGGGTACCTCCTGGCGAGCAACCCCCACTTGCTGGAGATCGAGGTCAATCCGTTGCGCCTGGGTCCGGACGGCCTGACCGCGCTGGACGCCGTCGTCCGCACCGATGAGGAGACCGATGGCCACCCCGATCGCTGAGCACCTCGTGCCTTGGCCGGAGGACTACGTCGCGCGCTACGTCGCTGAGGGCTACTGGGCCGGCCGGACGCTGTCCGATCTCCTCGACGAAGCCGCCGATCTGCGGCCGGCCGCGCTCGCCCTGGTCGACGGGGCAATGCGTCTGACGTACCGTCAGCTGATGGATCGCGCCGCAGCGGCGGCCGCCCGTTTGCGCGCGTTGGGCCTGCGCCGCGGCGACCGACTGGTGGTGCAACTGGGCAACACCACCGAATTCGTGGTGCTGACGCTGGCCTGCCTGCGCGCCGGAGTGGTCCCGGTCATGACGTTGCCCGCCCACCGGCACAGCGAGTTGAGCCACCTCGCGGCCCACGCGGAGGCTGTCGGCATCGCCGTGCCCGATTCGCTCTCCGGCTTCGACCACCAGGGACTGGCCCACGAACTCCGCGACGGCGCGGCTGGCCCCTGGCACGTCCTGGTCGCCGGGGATCACCTGGACACCAAGAGCATCGATCTGCGGGCCGTGTGCGCCCACGGGCCGGAGCGGCTCGCGGCGGAGGACCATCCGGACCCGCGCGATGTGGCGGTGTTCCTGCTCTCCGGCGGCACGACCGGCTTGCCGAAGCTGATCGCCCGGACCCACGACGACTACGCCTACAACGCCCGGGCCAGCGCCGCCGTTGCCGGACTGGACGCGCAATCGCGCTATCTGGTCTGCCTCCCGGCCGGGCACAACTTCCCGCTGGCCTGCCCTGGCATCCTCGGGACGCTCCTGGTCGGCGGCTGCGTGGTGCTGGCTGCTTCCCCGCGCCCGGACCGGGTTTTCCCGTTGATCGCGGCCGAAGGTGTCACGCACACCGCCCTGGTCCCGGCCGTCGCGATCACCTGGCTGGAGCACGCGAAAGAACAGGGCGCGGGGGAGTTGGCCCCGTTGCGAGTGCTTCAGGTTGGTGGCTCGCGGCTGTCGGACGAGCATGCCCGACGGATCGGGCCGGCGCTCGGCGTCGTGCTGCAACAGGTCTTCGGCATGGCCGAAGGACTGCTCAACTACACCCGGCTCGACGACCCGCCCGAGGTCGTCTGCACCACCCAGGGGCGGCCGATGGCCGCGGCCGACGAGATCCGATTGGTCGACGAACACGACGTCGACGTCCCGCCGGGGGCGCCCGGCTCGCTGCTGACCCGGGGGCCGTACACCCCGCGCGGGTACTACCGCGCGCCGGAGCAGAACGCCCGGGCCTTCACCGCCGGCGGCTGGTACCGCAGCGGCGACATCTGCCGGCTCACGCTTGAGGGCAACCTGATCGTCGAGGGCCGGGACAAGGACATGATCAACCGGGGCGGGGAGAAGATCTCGGCCGAGGAGGTGGAGAACCTGGTGCTGGAGAGTCTGACGGTCAGTCAGGTCGCCGCCGTGGCCATGCCGGACCCGGTCCTCGGGGAACGGGTCTGCCTCTACCTCGTGGCGCACCCGGGGCTCGCGCCGACGTTGGACGACATCCGCGCGGCCCTCGAGGAACGGAAGGTGGCCCGGTTCAAGCTGCCCGAGCACCTCGTGCTCGTCGAGGACTTGCCGCTGACCCGGATCGGGAAAGTGGACAAGAAGGCCCTGCGGGAGGACATCGCGCGTCGCCGGTCCTGAGTCCTGGGACAGTTAGGCTGCGCGAATGGACATGGCGCAGCCGGTCGCGGTCACCGGTGTGGCAACACTGCGTGGCCCCGCGGACGCCGGCATCGGGCCGGAGCCCATCGCGTTGCTGGCTGCCGCCGCGCACGCGGCCGCAGCCGACTCGGGTGAGCCGGGTCTGCTCTCCGCCTTGGACGGGATCTCGGTAGTCCAGCAGCTGACCTGGCAGTACGACGACCTGGCCGGCCGCCTCGCCGACCGGTTGGGTGTGAAGCCGGCGTGGGCCGAGGTCGGGCCGGTCGGCGGCGACACCCCGCTGACCCTGATCGCCGCCGCCGCGGAACGGATCAGCAGCGGGGCCAGCCGGGTGGAACTGGTGTGCACAGCCGAGGCGTTGGCGTCATTGCGGCAGGCGGCAGTGACCAAGGTGGAACCCGGGTGGAGCCGTAACCCCGGCGGGGTGTTCCAGGTGCCGGACGACTGGCGCGGCACGGAACGGATGCGGCGGCTGGGCATCGACTGGCCGGTGCGGGTCTACCCGTTGTTCGAGAACGCCCTGCGGGCCCGGCTGGGGCAGTCCTTCGCGGTCGCCCAGGGCTGGACGGGTCGGATCTACTCGCGGTTCACCGAGGTGGCCGACGAGGTCGCTGCGGCCTGGAACCCGGGCCGGCTGGAGCCGGAGGAGATCTTGACGCCGAGCCCGGCCAACCGGATGGTCTGCTGGCCCTACCCGTTGCGGGTCAACTCCCTGCTGGCCGTCGACCAGGCTGCCGCCGTGCTGCTGACCGCACCGGACGTACTGCCGGGCGGCGTGTACCTGCTCGGAGTGGCTTGCGGCGCAGATTCTCGGGACGTGCTCGACCGCCCGGACCTGAGCCGATCCGCGGGCTTGCAACGTGTTTTCGACACTGTCCTGAAGGAAACGGCAACAACCGTCGAGGACCTGACCGCGCTGGACCTCTACTCCTGCTTCCCTGTCGTCCCGAAACTCGCGGCGCTGGCCCTGCGCATTTCCGACGATCGTCCGTTGACCGTCACCGGCGGGATGAACGCGTTCGGCGGTCCGGGCAACGGCTATTCCCTGCACGCCGTTGCCCGCGCGGTCGAGGTCCTACGATCGCGGGGCGGCCGCGCGTTGATCCACGCCAACGGCGAGTACCTGACCAAACACGCCGCTGCGGTGCTGGGCGGCAGCGTCGTGCCCCCGCAGTTCTCCCGCCTGTCTGCGCCGGAGCCGGGGCCCGCGTGGCACGACGGCGCGGCCGAGAGTCTGACGGTGGAGACGTACACAGCCGAGTTCAGCCGCGGTGGGATACCCGAGCATGGTTGGGTGATCGGTCGGACGAACGGTGGTGCCCGGGTTGCGGGCACAGTGGGCGACGTCGCGACCCTGCGCGAACTCACCGATCCGGAGAACGAACCGATCGGCCGCTGCGGCCGACTCGTCGAAACCGACTCGACGGTGCCCGAGTTCTGGTTCGACGGGACGCGCACAAGACGTAGCTGACGTTCCGTCACTTCCGGGCGAGGACGACTGGGGTGGCAGCACCGGCCGGAGCCGGGCGGCGCAGCGGTTGAGAATGCGAGTCATGGCTGCTGAGCCCCAGGTTCTCTGTCCGGGCCTGGGACGGTACGGAGCACGATCTGGGTGACCGTCTCCTCGGCACCTATCCCGCGCAACTGCCGGATCGTCGCGTCGAGGTCGGTCAGGTCGGCGCAGTCGATGACCACGGCCAGGTCGTGGTCCCCGGCCAGCACCATCGCCTCCCGCACGTAGGGAAGTTCGACCAGTTGGTGCACGAACTCAGCAACGCGGGTCCACGGGTCGAGCCGCACCTGGACCAGAGCGCTCATCGGTTGACCGCCGCGGTGGACCAACCGACGTGCCACGAGGTCGGCCGCCGACTGGCTGCGCGGCCTGTGTCGGGACGGCGGGGTCAAGGTCCCGTTCACCCGACCACCGCCGCATCGGCAGCCCCGCAGCGATTGCGCAGCTCGTCCATCCGTCCCCCTGGCCCGGTCCCATTCCGTTGAGGAGATGGAATTTCGCCGATGGGCCGGAGCGCAACCGTCCTGACGTGTTCCTGACGCGGAACGCCTGGATCCGTACGCGGTGCCGACGCCGAGGGGTCCGTGAGCTCAGCGCGGCGCGGGGGTCCGCCAGGGCGAGGGCGTGGCGCTCGGAACCTGGCGCAGCGATTCCTGGACCGGGGCAGGCGGCGGTGCCGGCACCCCGCCGGCGGCCTCGAGGCGGTCGGGACGACCAAGGTCCAGGCCGCAGTTGATGCGCCCGTGTCCGTCGTCGCGGCGGTCGTCGGCGTCGGGTTCGTCGAACCAGTCGCCGTTCTCGGCCAGATACCGGAAGGCGTGCCAGGCGCCGACCGGCAACGTGACACTCGTGCGCCAGCGACCGTCCGCGCCGCGGGTGAAGCGGTGCGCGGCCGGGTCCCAGTCGTTGAAGTCGCCCACCACCGAGATCGCCCCGGCGGCGTGCTCGGGGCGCGGGACGATCACGAAGGTCACCACCACGGTCCCGGGCCGGGGCCCCCGCCCGTGGGCGATCATTGCCGGTCCCCGGGAGTCACGATCAACGCTGCCTCCCTCGCCGGTGATCCTGTCCCGAAGATGTACCCATTCGGCGCCCACCAAACAAGCGGCGCACCGGCGAGTCGTGACGCCGATGCGCCGTGTCGGATCGAGTGTCGCCTCAGTCGAACGTGGCCAGCGCCTTCGCCAGCGGTTCCAGCACGGCCGGGGTGTGCGGCGGCGGCAGGTAGATGATCGCCAACTGCAGGCCGACGGCGGCCAGGGCGGCGGTCTCGTCGAGCACCTTGCCGAAGTTCTCATCCTCCAGCCGGACGTGGCTGGACAGCAGAATCTCCTTCGGGTCCCGGCCGATGTCGGCGCAGTGGCCGTGCAGGATCTCGACCTTGCGGGCGAACTCCTCCGGTGTCCCGGCGCCGAAGTTCCAGTGCTGGGCGTACTTGGCCACGGTGCGCAGGGTCCGCTTCTCCCCGCTGCCGCCGATGCAGATCGGAGGGTGCGGACGCTGCGGGCCTTTCGGCTCGTTGCGGGCGTCCTTGAGCTGGTAGTACTTCCCGTCGAAGGTCGTCGTCTCCTGCGTCAGCAGGCCGACGAGCACCTCGCAGGCCTCCTCGAACCGGTCGCTGCGTTCGCGCGGCGTCCCCAGCTCGAGGCCGTACGCACCGGACTCCTCCTCGTTCCAGCCCGCGCCGATGCCGAGCTCGAGCCGGCCGCCGGAGATGATGTCGATCGTCGCGACCATGTTCGCCAGCACCGCCGGGTGCCGGTAGTGGATCCCGCTGACGAGGTTGCCCAGCCGTAGTCGCTTGGTCGCCTGCGCCAGCGCGGTGAGCGTCGACCAGCCCTCCAGGCACGGTCCGGTGGAGTCGGAGAAGATCGGATAGAAGTGGTCGAACACCCAGCCGGACTCGAAGATCTCCATCTCGTCGGCCGCCTGCCAGACGGCGAGCATGTCCGCCCACTCGGTGTTCTGGGGTGAGGTCTTGAAGCCGAATCGCATTGTCGGGTCCCTCCCTGGTTCTGCCGGCCCGCCGGGGTACCCTTCCAGGTAACCGGAGGCACCTCCGCTTGATCCGTAGACTAAGCGGAGGATCCTCCGTTTGCAAGGGCGAGGGGGTGAGCTGCCGGTGAACGAGGACCGACCGCTGCGCGCGGACGCCCGGCGCAACCGCGACGCGTTGCTGGCGGCGGCCGCGCAGGCGTTCGCGGCCGAGGGCCCGGAGGCGACGCTGGAGGCGATCGCCGCCGCCGCCGGAGTCGGCATCGGCACGCTGTACCGGCACTTCCCGACCCGGGAGGCCCTGGTCGAGGCGGCCTACCGGAACGAACTGGCCCGCTTGTGCGACAGCGCGGAGGAACTGCTGGCCACGCTGCCGGCCGCCCAGGCGGTCCGGGAGTGGATGGAGCGCTTCGTCGACTACGCGGTGACCAAGCGCGGGATGTCCGACGCCCTGCGCGCGCTGATCGCGGCCGGCGGCAATCCCTTCGCGCAGTCCCGCGACCTGATGCTCAAGGCATTGCAGACGTTGTTGGACGCCGGGACGGCGGCCGGCACCGTACGCCCGGACGTGGCCCCGGCCGACCTGCTGGCCACCCTGGGCGGGGTGTCGATGGTGGCCGGCGACGAGGCCGGCCGCGAGCAGGCCCGGCGCGTGCTGGACCTGGTGATGGACGGAATGCGGTACGGCGCCGAAAGCTCCGCCTCGGGCTGACCCTGCGCGGGCTGCGGTCGGCAGGCCGGCGCAGGTGCCCACCCGTTCTGACGCGGCCGGGCAGCTTGACCCTACTTACGAGTTGGCCCTAGCGTCAGGCTCGCGAGAGAGCCGGGGAAGCTGGTGAGAATCCAGCACGGTCGCGCCACTGTGAGCGGAAGAGGCCTTCGGGTCGGGCCCGCGAGTCAGGACACCACCTCTCGCCTGTGCCCAACGATCAGGGGACGCACGATCCCCGAAGGGAACTCGCAATGGCGATCTCATCCCATTCCGCGACTCGCCCGGCCGCCAAGGCCACCCCGGTCGTCGTCAGCCTGCCGAAGGCGATGCTCTGGTTGGTCGGCACCGCGATCCTGGCGATGCTCGTCTACTACTTCGTCGGCGTCGACGAGGGCATGAGCTCGGTGTTCGGCAAGTCGATGGTGCTGCACGAGCTCGTCCACGACGCGCGGCACTTCCTCGGCTTCCCCTGCCACTGAGCGGGCGCCCTCATGGCGAAACGACTGATCGCCCGCGGACTTCTCGCCGGCGGTATCGGTGGGCTGATCGCGTTCGTCTTCGCCCGGATCATTGCCGAGCCGCTGATCCAGAAGGCGATCGATTACGAATCGGCACGCGACGACATGATGGATCAGCTGAGGAAGGCCGCCGGGCTCGCACCCGGCCCGGCCGGGCCGGACATCTTCAGCCGGCACGTGCAGCGCAACATCGGCATCGGCGTGGGCATGATCGCCTTCGGGATCGCCATGGGAGCGATGGTCGCGGTTGTGTTCGCCCTGTGCCTGGGGCGCACCGGCCGGGTCCGCCCCAAGCCGTTGGCGCTGCTGGTGGCCGCAGCCGGTTACGTGACCGTCTATCTGGTGCCGTTCGCCAAATATCCGGCCAACCCTCCGGCGATCGGCCACGAGGAGACCATCCGATCCCGGGGCAGTTTCTTCCTGGTGATGATGCTGGCCTCGGTGATCACCGCGGTCATCGCCGTCTGGGCTGCCCAACGGCTCTCGCTGCGCATGGGAACCTGGAACGCGACCATCGTGGCGGGGCTCGGCTACCTGGCTGTCATGGGGATCCTGATGGCGATGCTGCCCGACCTGGGCAGGTTGCACGCCAACCTGGCCGAGTACGGCAGCCACGCCACCGAGACCCCACTGCCGTTGACCGACAGTCAGGGCAGACTGGTGTTCCCCGGCTTTCCGGCCGACGTGCTCGCCCAGTTCCGGGTCTACTCGATGTTCGCGCAGTTGCTCCTGTGGGGCGTGCTCGGCATCGTGTTCGCGCCGCTGGCCGAGCGCATCGTGGAACGGCGCGCGACCGCGCACAACGCCTCAGCAGAGGAACCGTTTCCCGCTTTGGTCTGACACTGCAGCACGCACCTCGGCCCGGCCACCTGCTTCATCCGGCGTCCTGACCGAGGAATGTCCTGGGCTGGTCGCCTGAGATCGACCGTCGGCTGCCGAACACGGCGGTGGCGGGCGAGGTGCCGGGACAGCCGGTGCTGGCCGCAGCCGTCGCGGTTCTGCTCCTCAGCCTCCGGCGGTGTGGGGGCTGCCGGCCACCGGGTGGCCCGCCGACGATCCGTCAGTTCTCAGCTTGGCGGGCACATTCGCGGTCCCGGGCAGGTCACGGGAGCCGGAGCGCCGGGTCGCGGTCGAGCTCGGCCCGGGCCAGCGTCTCCAGGTGCACCTCGTCCGGGCCGTCGAACAGACGCATCGCCCGGTGCCAGGCGTACATGCGGGCCAGGGGCGTCGTGTTGCTGACGCCGGCGCCGCCGTGGACCTGGATCGCCCGGTCGATCACCTCGACGGCCACCCGCGGCACCTCGACCTTCGTCATCGCCACCAGGTGTCGCGCGGCCCGGTTGCCCTCGGTGTCGATGACGTGCGCGGCGCGCAGGCACAACATCCGGGCGCCTTCGATGTCGATGCGCGCGCGGGCGATCTCGGCGCGTAGCAGTCCTTGTTCGGCCAACGGCTTGCCGAACGCGACGCGCGAGCGGGCCCGGGCGACGAGCATCGCAAGCGCGCGTTCGGCAGCGCCGAGGGCGCGCATGCAGTGGTGGATGCGGCCGGGGCCGAGCCGGGCCTGCGCGGCGGCGAATCCGCCACCGGGCTCGCCCAGCACCGCGTCGGCCTCCACCCGCACGCCGTCGAACCGGATCTCGGCGTGGCCGATCCGGTCGTGCTGGCCGAGCACCGTGAGGTCCTGGACGATCTGGATGCCGGGAGCGTTGCGCGGGACCAGGACCATGGTGTGCCGGCGGTGCGGCGGGCCCTCCGGGTCCGAGACACCCAGCAGGATCAGCAGTTCGCACTCCGGGTCCAGTGCCCCGGAGGTCCACCACTTGCGGCCGGTGATCCGGTAGCCGTCGCCGTCCGGCTCGATGCGGGTGGCGATGTTGGTGGCGTCGGATGACGCCACGTCGGGTTCGGTCATCGCGAACGCGGATCGGATCTGCGCCTCCAGCAGCGGTTCCAGCCACTTCTTCTGCTGCGCGGCCGTCCCGACCAGGTGCAGCAGTTCCATGTTCCCGGTGTCCGGTGCCTGGCAGTTCATCGCGGCCGGCGCGAGGTCGTTGCTCCAGCCGGACAGCTCGGCGATCGGGGCGTACTCACGTTGGGTCAGCCCCGAGACCGCGGGCAGGAACAGGTTCCACAGGCCGCGCTTCCGAGCCGTATCCCGCAGGGTCGGCAGCACCGGGGGGACCGAACGGTCGTCCGGGCCACGCCCGTTGCACCAGCGGTCGTGCTCGGCCTCGGCGGGCAGTACATCGTCCTGCAGGAACGAATACGCCTCTTTCAGCAGGGCTTCGGCTCGGGGTGACAGCTCGGGGATGCAGATGGACACCGCAGTCCTCCTGAACGACTCGACCGAGCAAATGATCGGTATAAGCTGAACGTAGCAGGCGTGAAGTGGTTGGCGTCAAGCCCTGCAGCGGACCAGGTCCAGCGCGAACTCGATGTAGTGCTCGGCGGTCTGCTCCGGCGTGGACGGTCCGTTCGGGGTCCACCACTGCGGCAGCGCGGTGCACAGCGTGACGACGGCGCGGGCCGCCTCCCGCGGGCGGGCGACGCCGAACAGGCCGCGCCGCGCGCCCTCCAGTACCTCCTCGTCGACCATGCGCTGGATCTGTGTCCGCAGGCTCGCGATCCGGGTGCGGTCCGGCTCCTCGAGGCTGCGCATCTCGCTGGCGCCGATGAAGGCCAGCTCGCGACGGTAGGTGTGGAACAGCGCCAGGGCCTCGACGAGTTGGTGCAAGCGGTCCACCGGGCCGTCCGCCTCGGCGCGGGCGCGGCCGCACCGGTCGAACAGGTCGTCCATCGTGGTGTCCAGCAGCGCGACCAGCAGGTGCTGCTTGCTCGGCCAGTGGTGGTAGACCCCGGCCACCGACATCCCCGCCCACCGGCCGATGTCCCGCACGGTCGCCCCGTGGTAGCCGAGTTCGACGAAGGCGAGCAGTGCGCCGTACAGCGGGGCGGGCAATTCCAACTCGGGGAACTCGCGCCAGGACCCCGGCTCCGGCGCGGGGTTCGCCTGTTCCGGAAGCAGTTCGGACGGGTCCACCGCCAGCAGAGTCGCCGCGGCCTCCAGCCGGGCTTTGTCCGCGCCGGTCCGGCCGTTCTCCAGGGCACTCCAGGTGCCGACGCTGACCCCGAGGCCGGCCGCCACCTCACGCACGGTCAGACCCCGCGCGACCCGGGCGGCCCGCAGCCGAGCACCGAGGGCCGCCCGGCCGCGCTCGTCAACTGCCATGTCCGCGACCTCCCCCGGCCCGCAGGGAACCATAACGCTGCGATCATCGATGATCACAGCGGTGACTCTCATACGTGGGGCGCGGACTCTCATACGCGGGGCGCTGTTCGTTGGTGCGGCACGGCGTCGGAATTACTTCCAGGTGTATCGCGCTTCGCGCTCAAACCTGTTCAGGCGCCTCGGGAGCGGACGCCGCGCGTTCCTCGCGGCGGTGGCTCCGCTCCTGCCGGAGCGGCGTCCGTTCCGCTCGGCTTACTTCCAGGTATAGATCACGAACTGGTCCGGGTCCGGCTGGAAGCCGTTGGAGGAGCCGTCGGGGTTCGAGCGGGTGTTCTCGTCGACGTACTTGTAGATGAACTCGCGGCCCTGGCCCATGTCGTGGTTCCAGCTGTCGCCGGTGCGCTCGGAGGACACGTAGCTGAAGCGCTGGTCCAGTGACGCGTCGGCCTTCCAGACCGTGCCGTTGTCCAGTTGGGCCATGAGTCGGTCGCGGGTCAGGTTCACCCCGACCGCCTTCGCGGCCTGGGCGAAGATGTTGATGCCCACGTAGCCGGCCTGGACGATGTGGTGGTTCGCGCCGTCGTTGGCGCGGGCGTACTTGTGCATGGTCGCGATGAACTCCGGACCCCAGAGCTTGTAGGTGGTGTTGGTCCAGTACCGGTTCAACGGCCACTTGCCGAACAGGGAGCCGAGCACCTCGCCGGCCAGGTGGTTCCCGCTGATGCCCTTGGGCGGGTAGTAACCCTGCTGCTGGGCCTCGACCATGAACTTCACGACCGTGGCCGGGTTGATCACGTAGTGGATGATGTGGTCCGGCGCGGCCGCGCGCATCGCGAGCACGTAGGCCGACATCGAGGTCTCCGAGATGGACACGTCGGCGCGCTTGACCATCTTCGCGCCGGAGGAGTCGACGATCTTCTCCACCTCGTTGCAGGCCAACTGCATTTCCGGCGACGTAAGGCAGATCAGTCCGTAGCTCTTGGGCTTGATGACGTTGACGGCCCAGTGCGCGCCGGCCATTGCCTCGTGGATCATCGACATGTGGGTCGGGAACATGAACGGGTCCTGCCACTCGGTCTGGGAGTAGGCCCAGGCACCGACATACGGCAGGTGCTGCTGCCTCAGGTCGTCGTGGACGGAGGCCGTGGCCCAGTCCACAGCGGAGACCAACGAGAAGATGTGGTCCTCGCCTGCCAGCTTCTTGATGCAGGACTTGGCGCGGGCGACCTCACCGGGACCGTCGTCGCAGTCCGTGATGGACAGGCGCCGGCCGAGCACGCCGCCGCGGTCGTTGATCGCTGACGCGGCCGCGAGGTTGCCGCGGACCATCGGCAGCACGACGAGGTTGCCCAGCGCCATGCCGTGCATGTTCACCGAGCCGAGCTTGATCTCGTCCTTGGTGACGCCCTGGTCGGTCACACCTTGCCTGGCGTCGTAGACCTTCTGGTCCGCCGCGGAGGTGTTTGCCGCCGCCGGTTGAACCGCGGGCTTGGCCGCGGCGGCGCTACCGGAAGCCTTCGACTCCGAAGCGGTCGAGCCGGCCTTGGCGACCGTCTTCGTCGCGACCTCCTTGGTCGAGGCCGACGAGGTGGTTGTGGACTTGGCCGGGCCCGCCGGCGCGGCGGCCGCCGAGGCCGGTGCTGCTGCGGCGGCTGCAGCAGGGGCAGGCGCGTTCGCGGCGGGTGCCGCGGCTGCAGCGACCGGGGCGGGTGCCTGGGCCGCGGTGGCCGACCCGGATCCGTTGGAACCGCAGGCCGAGACGATCAGCGCGAGGCTGGCGCACACCGGGACTGCGAGCAGGGCGCGGGAAGCACGTGACCGCTGCACGAGAGGTCTCCTCCGACAGATGTGACTGTTACGTCGCAAACATAAGCCGGTTGTGTGCCCCTCGCAACCCTTCACATCCGGATCGCGTCGGGAACGTCGTGTCACGTGGCTTGATGTGCGGACAGAATGTTTGCGACGACGTCGTCATGCACGGCTCGATCCAACTGTTGACTCGGGCTGCGTCCGGACGGCATTCTCTTTCCACCGAGCAAATGATCGGGAAGTCCTGAACAAGGGTGGAGCGGCATGACGGAGTTGGTCGGCCTCGATCTGGCCGCGGTGCAGGAGTTCCTGGGGGCGCGTCGGCCCGATCTCCTCACGGGTCCGCTGCGCGGGGAGCTGATCTCGGGCGGGCGGTCGAACCTCACGTACATGCTGACCGACGGCCATCGGCGCTGGGTGCTGCGCCGGCCGCCGCTCGGGCACGTGCAGGCGACCGCGCACGACATGAGCCGGGAATACCGGATGATCGCGGCGCTGGACCCGACGGAGGTCCCGGTGCCACGGCCGGTAGTGCTGGCCGACGACGACGTGATCGGCGCGCCGTTCTACGTCATGGAGCACATCGACGGGGCTGTGCTGCGCTCCCGTGAGCAGCTCGCGCTGCTGTCGGGGACGCAGGCGCAGGAGTTGGCCGGCTCGCTGATCGACGTGTTGGCTTGCTTGCACCGCCTGGACTACGCGGCGGTCGGGCTGTCCGGGCTCGGTCGCCCCGAGGGCTACCTGGACCGGCAGGTGGCGCGCTTCTGCCGGCAGCTGGGTCAGCCCGGCAGTCGGGACCAGGCGGGCGTGATCGCGCTGGGCGAGCGTCTCGGCCACGGGCTTCCACAGGGGCAACGGGCCGCCGTGGTGCACGGGGATTACCGCCTGGACAACGTGGTCATGGCCGACGGGTCGATTGCCGCGGTGCTGGACTGGGAGATGGCCACCCTCGGCGATCCGCTGGCCGACCTGGCGATCACGCTGATGTGGTGGGACGGGCTCTGCGGCCTGGACAGCCCGGTGGCAGCGGTCCCCGGGGAGATGCCCGGGTTCCCGAGTGGTGAGTTCCTGGCGGAGCGCTACGCCGCGGCGACCGGATACGACCTGGCCGATCTGCCGTGGTACCTGGGATTCGCGTACTGGAAGACCGCGGTGATTTTCGAGGGCATCCACCACCGGGCCGGGGAAGGACTGACCGTCGGTGAGGGCTTCGATCGGATCGGGGAGCTGGTCCCGGCTCTGATCGAGCGGGGTACCGCCGTGCTGGCCGGGGTGTGAGCCCGGCCAGGACGGAGCCGATCCTGAACTGAGCTGGCGTCAGGACCCCAGCACAGCAAGCAACTCCGGGTGTCCGCCGATCTCCTGGCACCAGATCCGCAGCTGACCCAGGTACGGGTCCTGAGCCAGATCGGCGGGCTCGGCGAGCAGCGCTCCGTCGAAGATCTCCCCGGTGCCGCCGTCGACCGTCACGGTCCGTCCGGTCAGCGCGGCCACCAGACCGTCGCCGCAGCCGACCACGCACGGCGTCCCGAGTTCACGGGAAACCAGTGCGGCGTGGGAAGTCGACCCGCCGTGCTCGGTCACCACCGCGACGCTGGCCAGCATGCCGTGCACGTCGTCGGGGCTGGTGCTCGGCCGCACGAGGACCACCGGCACGTCCGCCTCGGCGAGATCCTGAGCCTCGTCGGGGTCGGTGACGACCCGCCCGGTCGCGACACCCGGGCAGGCCGGTTCGCCCCGCGCGAGCAGCACGGCGGCGGCGCGGACCTCGGCGGACAGGTCGGGGGACAGCACCCCGGCCACCTGCGCCGGGCTCACCTTGCTCAACGCCTCCGCCGGGGTGATCAGGCCGTCCACGGCCAGTTCGACCGCGATGCGGACCGCCGCGCGCGGGGCCCGTTTCGCCGTGCGGGTCTGCAGTATGTGCAACTTCCCTTGTTCGATGGTGAACTCGATGTCCTGGACGTCGCGCTGCTCGCGTTCGAGCATCGCCGCGTGCGCGAGCAGGTCGGCGTGCACGGCGGGCAGGGACGTGCGCAACGCGTCGAGCGACAGCGGGGTGTGGCTGCCCGAGACAACGTCCTCGCCCTGCGCGCGCGGCAACCATTCGCCGTATCCGGTGGGCTCCCCGGTCAACGGGTTGCGGGTGAACAGCACCCCGGTGCCGGAGTCCGCGTCGAGGTTGCCGAACACCATTGCCTGCACCGTCACCGCGGTGCCGCACTCGCCGTCGATGCCGTGGTGCGCCCGGTACGCCTGCGCCCGCGGGGAGTTCCAGGAGCGGAACACCGCGGCGACCGCCTGCTCCAACTGCTGCCACGGGTCGGCGCCGGCCGGCTCGTCGGTGCCGAGCAGGGCGCGGTACTGCGCGTCGAAACGGCGGCGCAGTTCGGTGACCCAGGCCGGGTCGCCGCCGTCGGCGACCATCCCGGCCGCGGACGCGTCGTCGAGGCCGAGATTGAGCAGGGTGTCCATCATCCCCGGCATGCTCATCGGGGCCCCGGATCGCACGCTGACCAGCAACGGTCGGGCCGGGTCCAGGAAACCGCGCCCGGTGGCGACCTCCAGCGCTGCAATGCCTTGCCGCAGCGCCTCGCGCAGATCGTCCGGAAGGCTTCCGGTGGCGAGGAACTGACGGCATGTCACGGTGGGCAGCACAAAGGCGGCAGGCACGGGCAGGCCGAGGGCGAGCATCCGGTTGATGCCCCACGCCTTGCCGCCGAGCTAGTCGCGGCCGGCCTCCACCGTGCCGTCGAGCATGATCATGCGAGTGGCGGTAGTACTGGTCATGCGGAGGCTCCCAGGGCCGAGACGGTGCGGACGGCAAGCAGGCCGCCGTCCAACGGAAGGTCCACCCCGTTGACCCAGGAGGCGGCAAGGGACAGCAGGAAGACCACGACAGCGGCGATCTCGTCGGCGGTGGCGTGCCGGCCGACCAGATCAGCCGCGGCATCGACACTCGCGCCCATGGAGGTGCGGAAGTCCTCGATGATCGGGGTCTGCACCGGGCCCGGGCTCACGGCACACGCCCGCACCCCGGCCGCGGCGTGCTCGGCGGCCAGCACGGTGGTGTGTGCGACGAGCAACTTCTTGGACAGGTCGTAGGCGGCGGAGTCGGAAATGCCTTCTGTGCGGGCGAACTCCAGCACGTCGGCGTCCGGTCCGGTCGCCAACCGCCAGGCCGTCGCGTCGTCGACGCCGGGTCGACGCCCCGCCAGCGATGCCACATTCACCACCGCGCCACCCCGCGGCAGTCGCGGCGCTAGGCCCCGCCCGAGCGCGCGGGCGGCCAGGAAGTTCACCCTGAGCACGGTCTGCGCCGGCGCGGTGCCCGGTACCCCGGCCACGTTCGCCACCCCGGCCAGATCGCCTGCCTGCGCGATCAACCGCGCGACTGCGGCGGGGTCGGACAGATCGGCCGCGACGATGCCGGGCTGCTCCGCCCGGTCGACGGCCAACACCTCGTGACCCTCGGTCCGCAGGCGATCGGCCACCGCCGCCCCGATGCCCGAGGCCGCACCGGTTACGAGGTAGCGACTGCAGTGCTGGTCGGTTCGCTCGCTGCGCTCACTCACGCCAGCACCGCCTGCACCTCGAGGAATTCGGCGAGCCCCCACGGACCGAGTTCGCGGCCGACACCGGAAAGGCCGAAGCCGCCGAACGGGGCGTCGAGCCGTTCCCGAGTGCGGACCCCGTTGACCTTGATCTGACCAACCCTCAGTTTACTTGCCACACGAGAGATCCGTTCCGGGTCGCGGCCCCACAGCTCGGCCGACAGACCGTAGGCGGTGCCGTTCGCCAGTGCTACGGAGTGCTCGTCGCCGTCGTGTCCGAACAGCGTCAGCACCGGGCCGAACACCTCCTGCTGGGCGATCTCCGCGGCCGGGTCGACGTCGGTGAGGATCAGTGGGGCGAACCACGGTGCCGCCATGGTGTCCTGGCCGGTCGCGACCAGTCGCGCGCCTGCGGCCAACGCCCGGTGCACGAACCCGCTCACCCGCTCGTGCTGGGCCAGGCTCGCCAGCGGACCGAGGTCCGTGGCCGGGTCGTCCGGGGCGCCGACGCGCAGCCCGGCAACGGTTTGCGCGGCGATCTCCTCGACGCGGCCCAGGGCGGCTCGCGGGACCAGCAACCGCGTCGGGGCGTTACAGGCCTGCCCGGAGTTGGTGAAGGCGGCGCGCACCGCGCGTGGGATCACCTCGTCGAGATCAGCGTCATCGAGCACGATCCCCGCCGACTTCCCGCCGAGTTCCAGCGCGACCCGACGCAGCTTGGCGCCGGCCAGCGCGCCCACCCGGCTGCCCGCGGCGACCGAGCCCGTGAACGAGACGACGTCCACCCCGTCGTGCCCGACCAACGCCTCACCGGTGGTCGGGCCGCGCCCGTGCACCACGCCCAGCACGCCGGCGGGCAGCCCCGCCTCGATTCCCAGGCGGGCGAAGGAATCGCAGCCACTCGGGGACAGCTCCGACGGCTTCAGCACCGCGGTGCAACCGGCCCCCAGCGCCGGACCGAGTTTGGTCGCCGCCTGGTAGACGGGCATGTTCCACGGCGTCACCGCCGCGACCACACCGGCCGCGACGTGGTGCACCTGGTAGCCCTCGTGGGCCGAGCTCCACTCGAACTCGCGGATGTTGCGCGCCGTCCGGCGCAGCACGCCGGCGGGTAGTTCGGCCTGCGTGATCCGCGCCAGCGTGATCGGCATGCCCATCTCGCGGGTCACCGACGCGGCCAGGTCCTCGCCGTGCTCGGCGACCAGGTCGGCCCACCGGTCGAGCACCTGTGCCCGGTCCTCGACCGCGCTGCTGGACCAGTCGGCGAAGGCCGTGCGGGCTGCCGAAACAGCGGCCTCGACCGCTGCCGCGTCGGCCTCGACGACCTTCGCCACCACCTCGCCGGTGGCAGGCGAGACGACCTCGATGGTCACCGGCGCACCTTCGATCGCCGGTGCGACTCGAAGGTGGCCGGCACTGTGACATTGATTCGTTCGCCGCGCTCGCTCATGCCGGCACGGCCGTGCGACGCTCGACGGCCGCGGTCAGGTGCTTGATGCCGCGGAACCAGTTGCTGGCAAGGCGATCCGGTTCGCCGAGGATCCGCACCGTCTGCCTGCGCGCGACCAGGCGTTCCAGCAGCACGCGCATCTCCAGGCGGGCCAGATGCACACCCATGCACGAGTGGATCCCGTAACCGAAACCCACGTGCTCGTTGGGAGTGCGCTCGGGGCGGAATTCGTGCGGGTTCTCGAACTCACGCGGGTCGCGGTTCGCCGCAGCGAACCACAGCACCACCTTCTCGCCGGCCCGGACGGTGCGGTCGTGCAGTTCCACCTCGGTCACGGCGGTGCGGCGCATGTGCATCACCGGGCTGATCAGCCGCACCATCTCCTCGATGGCCGGTCCGACCACCTCGGGGCGCTCGGCCAGCGTTCCCCAGTGCTGCGGGTTCGCGGACAGCAGGGCCAGCCCGCCGGAGATCAGGTTGCGGGTCGACTCGTTGCCGGCCACGGTCAGCACGAGGAAGTAGGGGTCGAGGTCGACCCGCTGGATCTGCTCCCGGTTCATCTTGGCGTTGGCCAGCACGCTGACCAGATCGTCGCGCGGGTCGGCGCGGCGCTTCTCGACCAGTTCGTGGAAGTAGTCGAACAACTCCACCCGCGCCCGCTCGGCGACCTCTGGCCCGGCGGCGTACTCCGGATCGAGAGAGCTGAACGCGTTGGTCCACTCGACGAGCTTCGGGCAGTCCTCCTCGGGCACCCCGAGGAAGCGGCCGAACACCAGGATCGGCAACCTCACGGCGATCTCTCGGACCAGGTCGAACTCCGCCCCGTCGTCGACCCGGTCGAGCAGGTCGTCGACCGCGGTGGCGATGCTGTCGTGCAGCGGGCCGACCAGGCTGGGCCGGATCTTCGGCGCGACGATCTTCCGCAACGCGGTGTGCCGCGGCTGATCGCTGTTGTGCACGCTGGCGTGCCCTTCGCCCTCGGCCTTGCGGTCGGCGATCTGCGTGCCGCGGCCGTTGATGAACCGCTCGTGGTCCTCGGCGACGGCGCACACGTCGGCGTAGCGTGTCAGCGACCAGAAACCGGCTCCGTCCGGCTCCGGGTTCCAGTGCAGCGGGTCGTTCTCGCGCAGGTCGTCGAAGACGGCCTCGGCGCGCCCGGTGAGAAACGCATCGAGTGCGAGCAGGTCATGAGGCGCCATCGCCACCCTCTCTTTGTGACCACCAAATCACATTTTGAACGGGCCCACAAGACTCTCCGCAGGCTGTTCCTGCGCCGCTAGTTCGCCTATTCTGTGACCAACGCGTCGCAAAAGCTCCGGAGGTCGCCGATGTACCCGGGCACGTTCGCCGACACTGCCGCCGGCCGGCCGGCCGTCATCCTGCACGGCGGGGGTCAGCAGACCTTCGCGGAGCTGGACGCCCGCAGCACCCGACTGGCGCGCCTGCTCGCGTCGGCCGGTCTCGGCCCCGCAGATACCGTCGCGCTGGTGCTGGAGAATCGACTGGAGTGGGGCGAGGCGGTCTGGGCGCCGCTGCGTTCGGGCATGTGGGTCGCGCCGCTGAACTGGCACCTCGGTGCGGCCGAGTTGGAATACCTGGTGCGTGACAGCCGGGCCTCCGCGCTGATCACCTCGGCGGCGCGGGTCGCCGAGTTCGGTTCCGTCGGCGACGTGCCGCACGTCTTCGTGCTCGACGAGCCGGCGTACGAGGCGGCCCTGGCCGTCCAGTCGTCGGACCGTCGGGAGGGCGAGATCCTCGGCGCGCGACTGCTCTACAGCTCGGGCAGCACCGGGCGCCCCAAAGGGATCCGTCAGCCGCTGCCGAACGTCCATCCGGCGGACAGCCCGCCGCGGCTCGGCGGCCTGGTCGAGCGGCTCGAACTCGACGCGGGCGCGGTGTTCCTCAACGCCGCTCCCTGCTACCACGCCGCGCCCTTCCAGTTCTCGCTGATCTGCAGTTCCATCGGCGCGACCATGGTGCACCTGGCCCGCTTCGACGCCCAGACCTACCTGGAGGCGATCGCGACCCATCGGGTCACCCACGCCCAGGTCGTGCCGACGATGCTGGTCCGGCTGTTGCGACTGCCCGCCGACGTCCGCGCGGCCTACGACCTGTCCTCGTTGCGGGTGCTGGTCACCAGCGGCGCCCCGTGCCCGCAGGAGCTCAAGGCGGCGGTGGCCGCCTGGCTCGGTCCGGTTGTCCACGAGTACTACGGCGCCTCCGAGGGCTACGGACAGACCCACGTCTCCCCGACCGAGGCGGCGCAACGCCCCGGCACGGTTGGTCGGGCCATCGGCGGGCAGCTGCACGTCACCGACGACGACGGGGCCGAACTGACGCCGGGTCAGGTCGGTACCGTGTGGTTCTCCGGAACAGCACAATTCGAGTACGACGGCGACGCGGAGAAGTCGCGGGAATCCCGTAACGAGCGCGGCTGGACGACCGTCGGCGACCTCGGCCGCCTCGACGCCCAGGGGTATCTCTTCCTCACCGGCCGGCGTGGCCACACGATCATCTCCGGCGGGGTGAACATCTATCCGCAGGAGGTCGAGGACGCGCTGATGGTCCATCCCGACGTGTTCGACGTGGCCGTGGTCGGCGTGCCCGACCCCGAGTGGGGTGAGGCGGTGCACGCCCTGGTGCAACTCTGCGTCGGGATCCAGGTGGGGCCGAAAACCGCTGCGGGGCTGGTCGAGCACGTGCGTGAGCGCCTGGCGCGCTTCAAGGCGCCACGAACCATCGACTTTGTCGACGACCTGCCGCGCCTGCCCAGCGGCAAACTGAACCGGCCCGCGCTGCGGGCGCAACTGGACCGGAGGACCCCGATGACCCGTGGCGCCGAACTCGGTGTCCTGCATGTGTTGCGCGTGCGTGGCGCGACCGACCCGGCGGCGCTGCCGCGGCTGACCGGCCTGGACGGACCGGCCGTCGAAGACGTGGTGGGCAAGGCGGTGGCCGCTGGGCACGCCCTGCTTCGCGAGGGACGCGGCGTCACGCTTCGGCTGACGCCGGAGGGCAAGGAGCACGCGGCGGCGCTGCTGCGGGCGGAGGCGACGCCGGAGAGCACCGCCGCGGTCGAGGCTGTGTACATGGACTTCCTGCCGCTGAACACCGAGCTCAAGGAGCTCACCACGGCGTGGCAGATGCGCGACGGGGAGCCGAACGACCACACCGACGCCGACTACGACGCAACCGTGATCGAGCGGCTTGCGGCCGTGGACGCAGGAATCGCCGCGGCCCTGGCAACCGAATCGCCGCTGAGCCGCTACCGGCCCCGATTCGCTGCCGCACTTACCCGGGTGCGGGCCGGCGAACTGGCCGCCTTCGCCCGGCCGATGGCCGACTCGTTCCATGACGCCTGGATGGAACTGCACCAGGACCTCCTGTTCACGCTCGACCGCGAGCGCAGCGCCGCCGACGGCCACTGACCCTCGTCTTGCGACTTCTGCTGCCTGTCGCACGTATCGGACCGCGATGAAAGGTGCGACAGGCAGCAGAAGTGGGGAGGGTCAGACCGCGGCGGGTGTCAGCGCTACGTCGAGGGCTGCGGCGACCGCGGTCGCCGAGGTGTCGACGAACTCGGCGAAGGTCGGCCGCAATGCGGTCACGGCCACAATCCCGTCCAGCACCGCCGCGCTGTCGCCGGCCAGGGCGCCGGCCCCGGGCAGATTGCGGTGGCGGATCTCCAGGAACTCCGCGCTGCGGGTGATCCGCACGCTGTGGATGCCGCGCGTGGCCAGGGGAACCACTGCCGCACCGCGCAGTGCTCCCAGGTCCAGGTCCGGAACGTTGACGTTCAGCGCAACCCCGGCAGGCAGGTTCGGCCCGTGACGCTCCAACAGCAGCACGGCAACAGCGGCGGCGGTGTCCAACCGGGCGCCCGGCTCCGGACCGCACGAGATCGCCACTGCGGGCAGTCCGGCCGAGGCGGCGGTCAGCGCCGCGCCCACGGTGCTGCTGTGCAGCACCGAACGTCCGGTGTTCCAACCGGGGTTGATGCCCGCGAGCACCACGTCCGGTTCGAGGTCGAACAGGCCGATCGCCGCGCACAACCCGGCCATGGCGGGCGGGGCGTCGAGTGCGTAGGCGGGCACGGTGAGGCCGTCGAGTTCGACGCGCTCGTAGCGGATCCGGTGGCCGTCGGTCAGGTCGCCCAACGCCGTCCCGCTGCCGCTGAGCTCCACCGCGGGTGCTGCCACCACGACCTCGTGGCCGGCGATGTGCAGCGCGAGCGCGAGATGATGCAGGCCCGGGGCATGAATGCCGTCGTCGTTCGTCACCAGAACCCGCACGGACGCCCTACCTTCCAGCCAGCCGCAACTTGCGACTACTCAGTTACTAAGTTTCCGGCCAGCGGGCGTGAAAGTCCAGCGGAGAAGCGTTGACGGATGGCTCGCGGTGGCAGAAGATGTGAGTGACCAGTCACAGACTGAGAGGTGCTCTTGGACGGCGACGTCGCCGCGGCGATCGATTCCGTGGTCGGTCTCGACCCGCGTCCGCGAGTGGGCAACGCTCGTGGGCAACGGACCCGGGCGCTGCTCGTCGAGGCGTCCGCGGCCTGCTTCAGCGAGTACGGCTACGAGCGCACCCGCATCGCCGACATCGTAGGCCGCTGCGGGGTCTCCCAGGGGAACTTCTACCGACACTTCGACTCCAAGCGCGAGATCTTCCTCGAGGCGCTGCGGCCGGGCCTCGACGCGCTCCTGCAGTCCTCCCGGCGCAACGGCCTCGAGGGCCAGGAGGACGAGAAGGCACTGATCGCGGTGACGATCGCCTACCTGCAGACCTACAGCCGCCACCGGCACCTGCTGCGGGTCATGCGGGAGGCCGCCGCGGTCCGCTCCGACGGGTTCGACGAACTGTGGCTGCGCCTGCGCTCCTCATTCGTGTCCCGCACGCAGACCTGGCTGGAGACTCTGCACGCAGCCGGCCGCATCGGAGCCGGCGACTTCGCGATGCTCGCCGAGGTCCTCGGCGCGATGGTCGAGCAGGTCGCCTACGTCCAGATCGGACTTCCCGAGAAAACCCCCCGCACCGAGGAGATCCAGCGCATGGGGCGCGCGCTGGGCGAGGTCTGGCACCGCGCCCTGCCCCCACTCGCCATCTGACGCATCGTCACGTCCCACCGCTGGAGGGCTCTGTGCACGCCTGGCCACTGACCGACACCGCCTCGACCGTCTTCCCGCTCACCTCGCGGGCCAACGTCGGCGAGATCTTTCCCGACCCGATCACGCCGCTCAACGCCTCGACCGGGTTCTTCAGCAACCTCGAGGTCGGCTGGCGCGACGCCTTCGTCGCGACGGGCGCGTGGAACCACGACCTGTACGACCCGACGGTCGAGAGCAACCCGATCGCCTGCTTCAGCGGCTACATCTACATCAACATGAGCCTGATGCGCCTCTTCGGCGTCCGGGTCCCCGGCTTCTCGCCGGAAGCCGTCGACCTGCAGTACTTCGGCGACATGCCGGGCATCCCCTCGTACGAATCGGAACGACGCTACTTCGACGAGGACGAGGCGTGCTCGGCCCGGGCCGGTGCCTGGCTGGTCACCGAGGTGCTCGGCGCCACCGACCTCGCCCCGTTCGACGCCGACCGCGCGCGTGTGCTCGACGTCCGGGCGAACCGGCCGGACCTGCGAGGGCTGTCGGACGCGGAACTCGCGGCCCGGATCACCTCGTTCAACGCGGACCTGCGGCACTTCTTCCGCAACCACATCGTGGCCAGCCTCGCCGCCGGCGTCGGGCTCGGTGCAGTGGCGCAGGTCAGCGCTGCCGTCGGTCGTCCGGAGCTGGCCCTGACCCTGGTCGCCGGTCTCGGCGACGTGGACTCCGCGGGCGCCTCGGCGGGCATGTGGCGGCTGTCCCGCACGGTGCGCGCGGTGCCCGCCGTGAGCGCGGCGTTCGCCGCCGGGACTCATGGTCTGGTGGAGCGGCTGCGCACCGCCGGCGACGAGGCGACCAAGGGCTTCCTGGTCGAGCTCGACACGTTCTTGGACGAGTGGGACTTCCGCGGCCAGAGCGAGTGGGAACTGCGGGTGCCGACCTGGGGCACAACGCCCGAGCTCGCGCTGCGCACCGTCGACCGGCTGCGGCACGTGGGGGACTCCGAGGCCCCGGAGCCGAAGAACCGGCAGCGGGCCGCCGAGCGGGAGGCTGCCGCGGCCGAGGTCCGCGCGATTCTGGCCGGCAACGAGGCCCTGCCGCAGTTCGAGGCGGCGCTGCATGCGGCCGCGCTCTGGGTGCGTGCCCGCGAGCGGCAGCGTACCTCCGCGGCGATGCTGATGCACGAGCTGCGACTGGCGGCGCTCGAACTCGGCCGCCGTGCGGTTGCCGCCGGCGTGATCGAGGACCCCCGGCTGGTGTTCATGCTCTTCGCCGACGAACTCCCGTCCTGGGCGGCCGACCCCGCACCGTTGGTGCCGACGCTGCGCGAGCGCGAGCGGGTCTACCTGGAGCTGTTCGACTACGAGCCCCCGTTCGTCGTCAACGGCCAGCCCGCGCCGTACACCGAGTGGGCCCGCCGCGACGCGCATGTGGTGGAACCGCTCGCTGCCGGCGATGTGCTGCCCGGTGTCTCCGGCTGCCCAGGGGTCGTGCGCGGCCGGGCCCGGATCGTTCTGTCGGCCGATGAGGCCGACGAACTCGAGCCCGGCGAAGTCCTTGTCGCACCGCTGACCGACCCATCGTGGACGCCGCTGTTCGTCGGCGCGGCCGCCGTGGTGGTCAACGTCGGCGCGCCGTTCTCGCACGCCGCGATCGTCAGCCGCGAACTCGGTATCCCCTGCGTGGTCTCGGCGATCGACGCCACCGCGCGGATCCCGAACGGCGCCCTGCTCGAGGTCGACGGCACCACCGGTCGCGTCACCGTTCTGGAGCTCTGACCCGCTAACGAGCGGTTCGTCCGGCGAGGAAAACCGAGTCTTTACGTGCGGTGCCTCAATGCCCGGCCGTACCTGCCGACACATCTCTCGTGGCCGAAGCGGGAAAGCACCGCAGTCCCGAACACCGCAGTCCCGAACACCGCAATTCCCGCAGCCGACCGCGGCGCCGACAGTTCGCGGTGCCGAGATCGCGGGTCGCCGTGGTCGGTGGGCTGTTGGGCATGGTTGTCCTCGGCTGCGGGCTGGCCTCGCACTTCGCCGTCTCGGCCGCGGCCTCCGACGGTCTGACGGAGGGCCCGACCGCGAGCACCGCGGCTGCCGCAACCGCGGACGCGATCGCTGCCTCGACGTCGGACGCCGCGGTCACGGCCTCCCTGGCCGCGCTTGCCCAGGCCACAACCGCGGCAGGCACGGTGAAGGCCAAGGTTGCGCCGCTCACGGTGCCGGCTGCCCCGGTGGCCCCGGCCGGGCAGGTGCTCAACACACCAGCGATGGCGCGGGCCACGCAGTACATCGGCACGGTCGGCCCGTGGGCGCACCTGTGCCTGAGTTTCGTCCGTACGGTCTTCGGCCTGCCGATGGAGCAGGCCAGTGCGATCTCGGCCTGGAATGCGGCGCAGTACAAGCACATCGGGGACTTCAACCCGCCGGCCGGGGTCCCGGTGTTCTGGTCGGGCGGCACCAGCGGTGCCGGGCACGTGGCGTTCTCGATGGGCAACGGCTGGATCGTCACCACCGACTACCCGGTGCCCGGCGGCGTCTCGGAGGTGCCGCTGTCCTACATCTCCGCACTGTGGCACCTGCAGTACCTGGGCTGGACCGAGGATCTGGAGGGCTCCCGGGTCTACACGCCGTGATTCTCAGGCGGGGAGGATCGCCTTGCCCCACCAGTCGCCGGGGCCGGACAGGCCGGGCGGCACCGCGAACAATGCGCTGCCGGTGTGGCGGATGTACTCGTTCAGCGCGTCGTGCGCGCCGAGCCGCCGCTGGATCGCGACGAACTGCTTGTCCGGGTCCTTCTGGTAGGCGATGAAGAACAATCCGGCGTCGAGCAGTCCGGTCACCTGGTCCATGCCGTCGGTGTAGGAGTAGCCGCGTCGCAGGATCTTCTGTCCGCCGTTGGTGTCCGGACTGGCCAGCCGGATGTGGGCGTTGGCCGGAATGACCGGTTCGCCCGTGGCTTTCGCCAGCAGGTCGGGGACGTCGAACTCGTCCTTGCCGGTCAACGGCGCCCCGGAGCCCTTGGCGCGACCGAAAACCGCTTCCTGGTCGGAGAGCCGATCGGTGTCCCACGACTCGATCAGCATGCGGATGCGTCTCGCGACCAGGTAGCTGCCGCCGTTCATCCAGGACTGGTCGGTCTCCCGGCCGACCCACACGTACTGGTCGAGGTCGGTGGTGCTCTCGGCCTTGATGTTGCGGGTGCCGTCCTTGAACCCCATCAGGTTCCGCGCGGTCTCCTGGACGGTGGAGGTCGACGAGGTCCGGCCGAAGCCGAGTTGCGACCAGCGGATCACGGCGCTGCCCCGGGCCAGGCGGGCGAAGTTCCGGATCGCGTGGAACGCGACCGTGGGGTCGTTGGCGCAGGCCTGAACGCCGATGTCGCCGCCGCTGCGGGCCTTCTCCAACGTTCCGTCGCCGGGCAGGGCGGGCAGTGTCTGCAAGGCCGCCGGGCGGTGCTTGGCCAACCCGAACCGTTGGTCGAACAACGACGGACCGAAGCCGACGGTGATCGTGAGTTGCGAAGCCCCGAGGCCGTCGGCCTCCCCGGTGTCGATCGGGGGAGCCGCGGGGGAAAGCTCCACCGCTCCGATGGGCTCGCCGGTGGTCATCCGTGCGGCGGCCGCGGCCCAGCGGGCCAGCATCAACGTCAGTTGCTTGACGTCGGTCGTGGTGACGTCGAACGCCGCGAACGCCAACCGGTCCTGCGCCGCAGTGGCGATGCCCGCCTGGTGCGGCGCGTAGAACGGCACCGCCGGGACGGCCGGTGCCCCGAAGTCGGTCGCCATCGTGTTGTGCTGCGCCGGCTGCGCGGCACCGAACCCGACACCGCCGCCCACCACGGTGGCTCCGGCGGCAGCCCCGAGCGCGCCGCGCAGGAGGCGACGGCGGCTCGGGGACTGCTCGGTCATCTCGATGCCTTTCGGGGGCGGACGTCGAACCACATTCTGGGTCAGGCGTTGGTGACCTTCTGCGTCACCTGCGACAGCGGTTCCTGGACGGCCTTCACCGCAGCGGCCAGCTTCTGCTTGTCGGCGTCGGTCAATGCCGTATAGAGCGCGAAGCCCGACGCGTTCGCGCCGGTGCGGTAGGTGTTCAGCAGTTGGTTGAGGCTGTCGAACGCGCCGGAGATGGTGTCGGTCATGGACGGATCGATCGCCTTCAACGCCGGCTGCAGCGAGCCGAAAGCCTGCTGGGCGGCCTCGACGTTGTTGGCGAAGTCGAGCAGGTCGATGTGCGAGTACCGCTCCTCCTCGCCGGTGATCTTGGTCTTGGTGACCTCGTCGAGGAGGTCCTGCGCGCCGTTCGCGAGCTCGTAGGGCTTGTAGGTCAGCCCGGAGGTCAGCGTCTGGAGCTTGGTGACGTTGACGACCAGCTTGTCGCCGAAGTCCTTCAGACCGTCGAGGCTCTTGGCGTCGAACAGGCCCTTCTCGATGCGGTGGAAGCCCTGCCACTGGGCGGCGGGGACGCCGTCCTCGCGGGCGTCGATGTCGTTGTCGAGGTTGTCGTCCCCGACCGAGAACGACTCGGCCACCGGCTCGATCTTCTCGTAGTACGGACGGGCCTTCATGTATGCGTTCTGAGCCGCCGTCAGATCGGTGCCGGCCAGGGCGCTGTCGAGATCCTTCGTGGTGCTGACCAGATACCCGACCTGCTCACTGACGTACTTCGCGTACTGGGCGGCGCCCTGCGTCAGCAGGACACTGGTCTGCGTCGAGGCGGCGCTGGGCGCCGTGCCGGTGATCGTCCAGGCGGTCTTCTCCTGCTTCGTGCCCGGGCAGTAGAGGGTGTAGCTGCCCGGGTCGAGGTTCATCGAGAAGGAGCCCGAGAAGCCCGGTGGCAGGTTCTCCTTCTCCCCGATGATCCGCTGGCCGCTGAGCAGTTCGATCTCACTGACCGCGGTGGCGTCCTTGTTGCTCACGTTGACGGTCAACGGCCCGGCCGGGAACGACGTGGCGTTCGCGGAGCACCCGTTCGCGTCGGTGATCGAGACGTCGGCCGCGCCGGGATTCGACGGGGCCGCGCTGCTCGACGGGGCACTGGACGGCTGCGCGGCCGACGACGTCGACGTGGCGGTGGTCTTCGCCCCGCAGCCCGAGGTGGCCAGGGCGAGGACGACGAACGCGGCTGGGCGGAGACCCCGCGAGGGTCGACGCGAAGGTGGCATCGGGGTCACGGCAACTCCTGGACGGAATGTTCGTAGGCGGTGCGGGGGCGAGCTACCGAGGCGCGGGCGACGTCTGACGGTCGGGTCAGCGGCTTGCGGGCACGGCTCGGCCGGGGGATCAGGTGGAGGTACGCGAACCCGGCCAGCGCGAGCGCGGCCAGGACGAGGAGGGTTTCGGCGGCGTGCTGGTGCCGCGTCCGGGAGGCGATCCCGTCCAGGTCGGCAGCGGCGGCTCGTTCGGCGGCCTGCGCGGCGGCGGTCGGCAGCCGGGCGGTCCCGGTGGCGGCGGGCTGCGCCAGCGGCGCCGTCGATCCGTCGGGCCGCACCAGTGCCGCCGCCACGCTCTCGGTCCACGCCAGATCGACGACGCGGTCGGTGGTCGGCTGCACCCAGACCTCGAGGTGTACGGCGTCCTGGTAGTGCACCGGCAGGTCCGACCCGCCGATCGCGGTGCCCAGCGGCAGCCGGCCGCCGTTGAGTTGCGCCAGCCGCTCCAGGGAAAGCTGTTGGGGCAGAGTGGCCGCGGCCGACCCGGTGGCGTCGGCGGTGTATTTGCGGGTCGCCACCGACCCGTGGGTCTCGGTCCCGGCCGGGCTCATCACGATCTCGGCGAGCCCGCCGGCCTGATCGCCCCCGGCGGCCGGGTTGCGGGTCTGGGTCCGGATCGACGGTGGTCCGCCCAGGGGGGTGGACACGACCTGGGCCGACCAGCCCTCGGCCGAGGTGACCGGCGCAGGGGCCGGGATCGTGGGGATAGTCAGCACGAGGATCGCGGCGACCGCCGCGGCCGTCGCGCCGAGTGCGGCCAGGACGACGGCGGCGCGGCGGCGCGGGAAGCGGCGGCCGGCCGGCCAGGCGACGTAGCAGGTGGCCGGGACGGCGTAGAGCGCCCAGCCGATGACCTCGATCGTGACCGGGTGGCCCTGCAGGCCGAGGATCCCGGTGAGCAACGAGGAGCGCACCGAACCGGGCCGGACCAGCCAGGTCAGGTCGACCGTCGTGCCCTGCCCGAACTCCAACCAAGCCGCTTCGTGCGCGGTGTGCAGGGCGTTGGCCACCAGGCCCGCCGCGACCAGTACGAGCACCAGGCCGGTGAAGCGGAAGAAGCGCGACAGGTTGATCCGGACGCCGCCGCGGTAGATCCCGTAGCCCAGCGCGATCGCGATGACGATGCCCAGGGCCGCGCCGAGGCCCGCGTGGCCCGAGCCGGATTCCTGGAAGGCGGCGAGCAGGAACACGACGGTCTCCAGGCCCTCCCGCAGCACCGCCAGGAAAGCCATGAACACCAGTGCCCGCGCGGCGCCGGACCGCGCGCCCATGGCGTCGGCCGTCAGCGCCTCGAGTTGGCCCTTGAGCTCGCGGGAGTTCCGCTTCATCCAGATGACCATGTAGCTGACCATCGCGACCGCGAGCGCGGCGATGACCGTCTCCAGACCCTCCTGCTGCTTCTGCGGCAGGCCCTTGGACAGTTGGTTGAGTGCGACGCCTGCGGCGACGCACAGCGCGGTCGCCGCGGCGATCCCGCCGAAGACCCACCGCAACAGGTCGCTGCGGCCCTGCTTGTTGAGGAACGCGGCGATGATCCCGACGATCAGGGCAGCCTCGAGGCCCTCGCGCAGGCCGATCACGAAGGTCGGCAGCAAGGTCCGCACCCCCGGGTGATCGTCCGACAACAGGAAAGGCTTGCCTAACTAAGGTACGCCTATTCCCGGGACTGATCGGAAGGGGGGAGGGCAAAGTTCCTTATCCGGATTGGGAACTATCAGACCAGTTGCGCAAGTCGTTGAGTGACGCGGCAGACGGGAACTCGCATGGAGAAGGTTGTTGTCGAACAGCGGGGCCACATCCTCGTGGTCACCCTGAACCGGCCCGAGGCGCGCAACGCCGTGGACCACGACGTGTGTCTCGGGGTCGGCGACGCGACCGAGCGCGCCGAGGCCGATCCGGAGATCCGCGCGGTGATCCTCACCGGTGCCGGCGAGGCGGCATTCTGCGCGGGCGCGGACCTCAAGGCGATCGCGCGCGGCGAACGAATCCTCCCGGAGGGCAAGGAGCACTGGAGTTTCGCCGGGTTCGTCAACCACTTCACCAGTAAGCCGGTGATCGCCGCGGTGAACGGCACTGCGCTGGGTGGTGGCACCGAACTCGTGCTGGCCTGCGATCTGGTGGTCGCGGTGGAGACGGCGTCCTTCGGGCTGCCCGAGGTCAAGCGTGGCCTGATCGCCGGCGCCGGCGGCGCTTTCCGTATCGGCCGGCAACTCCCGGCGAAGCTCGCCATGGAGTTGCTGCTGACCGGTCGTCCGCTGTCGGCGGCGGACGCGTTGCGGTGGGGCCTGATCAACCGCGTTGTCCCACCCGGGCAGGCGTTGACGGCCGCGCTGGAGTTGGCCGAGGAGATCGCGGCCAACGCGCCGTTGGCGGTGCAGGGGTCGAAACGCCTTGCCTACGGGGCATCCCCGGCCGGTCGCAGCGACGAGGCCGACCTGTGGGAGTTGACCAAGGCGGAGATCAGGCAGATCCTGCGGAGCGAGGATGCCCGTGAGGGGCCCACCGCCTTCGCCGAGAAACGCGCCCCGGTGTGGAAGGCGCGATGACCAGGTCGCCGGTCGGTTGACGCACCGTCACCTGCGAGGTTCCGGCCGCCGTTGCGGCGGCGGCCGGCGTGCTGACGCACTGGGCGGCAGGGCCCTTGGGGGCCGACCAGGCGCCGTTCTTGATCTGCACGACGAAGTAGCAGTCGGCCGGCTGTGCCCGACCCTTGGTGAAGTCCAACTTGGTGGTCAGCCCGCCCAGATTCTCCCCCTTGACGGCGCGGGCGGCCTTCATCACCGTCGCCGAGGTCAGCGAGTGGTCGGCCGTCGCCGCGTTCTGGGCGATCTTCTCGAACAGTTTCGCGGCGGCCCAGCCGAGGCCCTCGGCCGGGCCGGGCGGCGCTCCGACGTAGGTCGCGAAATCCTTCGTGTACTGGTCGATCGCCGGACTGGTGGCGCCCTGGAACGGGAACGCGGTGTTCGCGACGATCAGGTTGCCCAGGCCGGGCACCGTGGCGGTGTCCTCGCTGGTGGTGATCGACAGTTGCGTGTACTGCGGGTTGTATCCCTGGCGGGAGCAGGACCGCGCGACCCGGGCCAACGTGTTGGGGTCGGCCGCGACGTAGAACAGGTCGACCTTCGCCTCCTGGGCGTTGCGGCACTCGGCGGTGAAATCCACCTGGGTCAGCGAAATCGTCGCCGAGTAGACCAGGTCGGCCCCGACGGACTTCACGTTGTCCGCGCTCAGCAACGGCAGTTGGCTGGTGCAGGCATTCGCCTCGCGGCAGGTCAGGTAGCCGAAGCGCTTCTTGCCGCTCACCTCGACCCCGGCCCGGATCACATTGACCACCTGGGTCTCGAACGCCGGACACTGCGGGAAGAACCCGGGGTTGTCGAACCACTGCGGCACCGAGCAGTCGGTGCCGATCACCGGTACGCCCTTGCCGTCGAGGTAGGAGATCCCGCCCTTCATGGAAAGTGACGCCCCGTTGCCGACGAACGCGATCGCGCCGCGGTTCTCGACCAGGTCGCGGACCGCCGAGGCGTAGCGGGCCGGGTCGCCGCCGTCGTCGACCACGATCACTTGCACCTTGCGCCCGAAGAGGCCGCCGGTGGCGTTGACCGCCGCGGCCCAGGTCTGCACGCCGCGCGGGATTCCGGCCTGTGCCGCCCCGGCCGGGCCGCTGTAGTTGCCCACCGAGCCGATCACGATCGGGCCGGTCTGGCCGGGGGTCCCGACCGTCGCGGGAGCGGCGGGAGCGGACTGCGCGACTGCGGGTTGGGTGCCGGTTTTCTTCTTCGGCGCCGTGGTGGCGGTTGACTTGCCCGCCGCCGGTGCCCGCGTCGCGGCAGGTGTATCGGCAGCGGTGGGAGCGACCGGGGTGGTGCGACCCGTCGCGGCGACCGGCGCCGCCTTGCCCACCATCTGTGGCTTCGCGCCGGGGTCGGTGTCGATCAGTGTCGTGCCCGGTGCTGCAGCCGGGGCGGAGATGCCGTTGGCTGCGCGCACCTCCTCGTCGGTGAACTGGCCGGCGCAGGACGACAGTGCGAGCACGACGACGAGGCCGGCGAGCGCGGCGACGGGTCGCCGGCGCGGGGGCCCTGATCCGATCGGCATCGGAACTCCTTCTTCGGTACGGTCGGGCGGTTCAGGCTGCGCCGAGGTACCGCGCGGCCAGGGCATCGGCATCGAGCTCGGTGGGTTCCCCCGCGAAGTCGACGACGCCCTTTGTCAGCAGGTAGACCATGTCGGCCAGCGCGAGAGCCTTGGTTACGTACTGCTCGACGAGCAGCAGTGCGACGCCGCGCGCGGCCAGGCGACGCAGGAAGTCGAAGATCTGATCGACGACGATCGGTGCCAGGCCCATCGAGACCTCGTCGAGAAGTACGTATCGCGGCGCGGTGAGATAGGCGCGGGTCAGCGCGAGCATCTGCTGCTCGCCGCCGCTCATCGTCCCGGCGAGCTGATCGAGCCTGCGGCCCAGCACCGGGAACGCCTCGGTGGCCTCCTCGATCGTGTCCGGGCGCAGCCTGCCGCCGGCCATCACCCGCAGGTTGTCGCGCACGGTCAGGCCGCCGAACACCGCACGGTTCTCCGGGATGTGGCACAGGCCGCGGCCGGCCAGCACGTGTGGGCGCGCGTGGGTGACGTCGCGTCCGCCGAGAGTGATCGTCCCGGCCGTTGGGTGCAGCAGGCCCGAGCAGGTGCGCAACAGCGTGGTCTTGCCGGCGCCGTTCGGCCCGAGCAGGGCGACGACCCGCCCGGCCGGGACGGTCAGGTCGACCCCGCGCAGGACCGGAGTACCGACGTACCCGGCCTGGACGCCGCGCAGCTGCAGGCTCATGTCCGGGCTCCGGTGAGGACTTTCGGCTCAATCGTGGACCGATGACCGCGAGCGAGCACCGGACCGCGACCCCGCCGGCCTGCGTGCCGGATCGCGTCGGCGGCCAGCCAACGAGACACCGTCGGTCCGAACGTCGAGGCGAACACCGCCAGCCCCCCGAACGCGATGGTCTGCAACTGCACCGTGTTCGGGTCGGTGAAGTAGCTGGGCAGCACGACCAGCACGAACGCGGCGAGCACCGGCGCCAACACCGGGCTGCGTCCCACGAACGAGAGCACAGCCAGCCACAACAGGCTGTTGAACGAGGCCAGGGCCGCCGCGCTGGTGCCGGAGCTCGACACCGACCCGGTGACGCCGACCAGCAGGGCCCCGCCGACCCCGGCGAGTGCGGCCGAGATGCAGAACACCCCGACTCGGGTGATGTTCACCGACGCGCCGTGCGTGGCCAACGCGACCGGCGAATCGGCCAGCGCGTTCAGCAGTCGGCCGAGTCGCGAGCCGCGGATCAGCACGACCAGGGCGATCGCGGCAACCCCGAAACCCAGGCACAGATAGAAATACCCGGTGTCGGAGTCCAGACCGAACAGGCCCGGACGGGTGCCCTCGCGTTGGCCGTACCGGCCGAACATAACGTCGCGGTTGTAGACCAACTGCTCGACCAGGATCCCGAACCCGAGCGTGGCCAACGCCAGGAACAGGCCGGACAAGCGGATCGCGGGGATCGCCACGAACGCGCCGATCGGGATGGCGACCGCGGCCGACGCCAGCACGCCGAACCCCCAGGGCAGGCCCCAGCCGGAGGTGACGTGGCTGAATGTCGTCGCACCGATCGCCACGAACGCGACCTGACACAGCGTCACCTGGTTGGACAGCTCGACCAGCAGGTACAGCGAGGCGTAGATGACGATGAACACCGCGCCGAGGGTGTAGACCGGCACCCGGGTGCTGAACACGTGCGGGACTGCGATCGCGCCGGCCGTCGCCGCGGTCAGCAGGGCCAGGTTCACCGGCGCCGGCAGGCGGAACGGCTCGCGCACGTCGCGGCGGACGGCGCGTTGGGTGAACGAACCGCCCCGGGTGAACACCAGCACGCCGAACAGCACCAGGAACGGCAGGCTGGTGTCGAGGTTGGGCAGGTCCTTCAGGACGTGCACGTTGCGGGTGACCTCCGGCGCGTGCAGCAACGCGGCGGCCACGCCGATCCCGAGCCCACCGAGGAAAGTCCGGCCCAGGTGGGTGAACCGGCCCACAGCGGCCGCGCCGAACGCCTGCACGACGACGAGGGTCAGCAGGACGGCGTCGAGCCCGATCGCCGGCGCGATCAGCAGACCGGACAGCCCGGCGAACGCCGACCCGATCGCCCAGGACTTGACCTGCACCCCGGTCTGGTCGGTGCCGGCCAGGCCGAGCAGTTCACTGTTGTCGACGACCGAACGCATGTGCAGGCCCAGCACGCTGTAGCGGAACAGCGCGCCGAGGGCGAGCACCGCGACCACCGCGACCGCGAACGTGATCGCCTGGTCGTACCCGACGCGGACGTCGGCGACCGTGAAGGTGTCGGTCGGCAGCGGGGTGTCGAGCGGGAACGGCGCGATGCCGTACCGCAACTGCAGGCCGCCTTGGATCGCCAGCACCACGCCGATCGTGGCGACCACCCGCCGAGCCGTGCCCGCGTCGGCCAGGCGCGCCGCGATCAGTGCCAGCACCAGACCGCCGAGCGGTGCGGCGACCCCGACCGAGAGCACGACGGCCAGCCAGGCGGGCAGCCCCTGCCAGTTGCGCAGGTCGTAGAAGATGTAGGCGGTCGCGGCACCGACGGCGCCGTGGGCGAAGTTGAAGATGCCCGAGGTCTTGTAGGTGAGCACCAGTCCGGCCGCAGCCAGCCCGTAGAGCGAGCCGGCAACCAGCCCGATGACGACGAACGGAAGCAGATCGCTCATGCGCAGACCTCGCACGGCAGTCGTCCGGATTCCTCCGGCGCTCCGGGCAGTCGTTCGACGTCCTTGCCCGCGGTCAGTTGGCAGCCGCGGCGATGCGCCCGGACGGCGTTGTGCACGGCGTACCAGGCGAAGTCGACGAACCCGGTCGGCGCGACCCGCGTGCGGACCCGGCGGGCCCCCAGCAGCCTGCGGCGCCGGACCGCAATTGCCCGGTGCGCCCACAGGACCAGCGCTCCGCCGGAGGCGACCGGAAGCACCAACGAGAGCACGGCCAGGGCCACCCAACCGAGTTGGATGTGCACGTCGGTGGTGCGTGCGACGCCCAGCCAGGACGCGCTGAGCAGCGCACCGCCGAGGCAGGCGACCAGGACCACGAACCAGGCCTGGGTCCGCGACCACAAGGCCGGGGACGAGGTCACCCGGTTCTCGCTTCCGCTCGGTGCGCAGGGGGCTCGACGGTGTGGACCACGGGCATCACGGGTACCCGGTCGATGGCGGGCCGGTCGGCGTCGGGCTCCTCGAGGTCGTCGAGCTTGCGCCATTCGTCGCGCAGGTCGGCCGACAGCCAGAAAATCCCACCGAGGCCGAGCAGGAACAGGCCGCCAATCCCGCCGGAGACCAGGTACGGCATCTGTTGGGCCGTCAGTTTCTCGGTGGCGACGCCGTGCCAACCGAGGATCAGCGCGACCGCGCCGGCGAGCACACAGGTCCAGGCGGTGGCGCGGTCCCATTGCACGCGGATCCAGCGCAGCAGGTTCATGGCGCGCCCCCCGACTTCCGAATTCCGCGGAGCAAGCCGATCAGCAGCAGGGCGGCCATCGGCAGCAGCAGGTAGAAACGGGTGAGGTCGAGCCGGGTCACCAACGCGCTGGGCGCGGCCACGGGCGCGATCGCCACGGTGGGCGGGGTCCGCGATTGCGTCGGGTCCTCGGCAGTTGCGCCGGGCGCTGCGCCGACCGCGAGGCTCGCCGGTGCGGCCGCGGTCGCGACCTGTGCGGCGGGGATGTCGTTCGGCTCGGCGGCGGTATTGATGCCTGCCGGAGTGTTCGTCGCGGCGGTTCCGATCAGCTGCGGCAGTGCCCGGTTCTCAACCCGGGCTGCGGTCTGACCGATCGTCACTTCGGCGACGACCTGCTCGATGCCGGAGGCGAACTGCGGCGGTGGGTGCTGGAGGCTGCGGATCCGCAGCCCCGCGCTGGTGATGCCCTCGGCGGTCCGGGTCTCGGGCAGGTAGGCGAGCGTGGTCCCGGAGGCCTGCAGTGCGGCGAGGATCGACTGGCCGGCGGCCGTGGTCGCGGTCAGCGCCCCACCCGGGCCGGCGACGCTCTGGGTGAGCGGGACCCGGGTGCCCGCGACGGTCAGTGCCGCCACGGAGAAGTCCGACTGCAGCGCCAGATCGCCCGACGGGGCACGGGTCGCGGTGGCGACGCTACGCACGCCGTTGACGACGAGTTGGTCGGAGATCGCGATGTCGGTCGCGATTCCCTCGGCGCGAGCGACGAGTTGCCCGGAGGACGTCTCGTAGTGCACGTCGGCCAGTCCGGTGTTGGCGCCGTTGCCGGTGCGCCCGCGGCTGGAGGTCGCGGCCGAGTCGGCCTCCAGCACCACGGGCCCGGCTTCGACTCGCTGCTCGGGTTGGGTCGGGTTGCTGCTGGTGGCGATCAGCGGGTAGGGCGGGAGGACCTTGGAGGTCTGGCCGTTGGACAACCCGGCGATCAGACCGGGGGCGAGCACCGCGGACTGGCTCGGGTACGGGTCGGACGCGAACGCGGTCGACGTGCCCAGCGAGGTCAGCTGCGCCTGGACCACCGAAGCGCCGCCGTCGATCAGTTGGCCGAACACGACCGCGGGCTCCGCGGTGAAGTTGACCGCCACCAGTCGGGCGTCGGCCAGGCCGCTGTAGGTCGAGTCGGCCCGAGCCATGGGGTCGGCCGGGCCGACCACGCCCAGTGCCAGCGCGGCGACGGGCACCAGCAACACGACCGGCCAGGACTGGGCCAGTCGGCGGCCGCGGCGCCCCGAGGTGTGGCTCACACCGCTATTCAGCGTCCACGGACCCCTCTCTGTCAATGTAATTCGATGCCTGATTTTCACGCGTCGGGGAGGTCGGAATCCCGTGTACCGGCGCGTAATCGCCGGCGGAACGGCCGACCGGTCGACAGGTTCGCCGGCGAAACCGGTTCAGGCCACGCGGTGGCCCGCGACGAACGTGGCCCGGGTGACGCCGTCCGCGCGCAGCACGAGGTCGGCCGGGCAGCCCGGGGCCACCCGGCGCGGTGGACCGCCGGGGTCGTCCGGCGGGGCCAGGTAAGCGGTGAGTGCGGATTCCCGGTCGATGCATTCGGTCGGGCCGAGCACCGTGCCGTCCGGCGTGCGCCGGGTCACCGCGGCGTCGATGACCGCCCACGGGTCCAGCGGCCCGTGCGGGGCGTCGCTGGACAGTGCGACAGGTACCCCGCCGGCCCGCAGCGAGGCGCAGCGGTAGAGGTCCTGGTGGTCGACGAGCGGGACGTCACGGCGGTAGGCGTCGCCCCGGTCGGCCAGGAAGCCCGGTTGGGTGACCACCCGCAGGCCGCGGGCGGCCAGTGCGCCGATAGCCTCGGCGGGCACGAGAGCGGCATGCTCCAGACGGTCGCCGGGGGCGGTGCCGACCGTGTCGAAGGCCGCGAGCAGCAGGGCCAATGCGTCCCGGCTGACGCAGTGCACGGCGACCGCCCGGCCGGTGCGGTGCGCGGCCACGATCCTCGCGACCAGGTCGTCGAAGTCCATCGGGCCCGAGTCCGCGATGACGATCTTGTACGGCCCGACGGCGACGCCCGGCGGTGGGGCGCACTCGAGGCCGACACCCAGTGCCGTCACGTGCTGGGGGAGCGCGGTGGCATCGAGTCGGTCGAGGTCCGGTGTCGCGTCGGTGACCGCGGTTATCCCGTACCCGGCGAGCAGTGCGCCGACCGGGCCCAGGTCCGGCGGGCCGCTCGCCGGCAGTCGCTCGCGCAGCCACGCGTCGGCTCGCCAGAGCCGTCCGGTGGGTGTGCCCGCGGGGTCGTGTTCGACGCCGGGGTGCGCGGCACCGGCCAGGTCGAGCAGGTGCGCGCCCCGGGTGTTCACGGTCCACAGCGCGCCGCTGCGGTGCTGCACCCGGATCGGGCGCTGCGGGTGCAGGGCGTCGAGGGCGGCGCTGTCCAGCGCGGTCTCGCCGCCCACGGCCCGGACCCAGCCGAGCGCGTCGGCGGGCGCCGCGGCCAGCACGCGGGCCGTCGCGGCCGGGTCGAGGCCTGCCACCGAGACCGACGTCAGTGCAGCGGCGATCGCGTGCAGGTGCAGGTGGTGGTCGACCAGGCCGGGCAGCACGGCCGCGCCGGCGGCGTCGAGAAGTTCCGCACCGCGCAGGTCGACCCCGATCTGGTGCACGCGATCGCCGTGCAGTCGCAGGTCGACGGTCCGGCCGTTGAGCACCGCGTTGCGGATCAGCATCGGAGTTCCCGGCGCACCGCGGCAGTGTCCGCGCCCGAGTTCGGCGCCGCACCGTGCGGCTCCCGGGCGCGGGGCATCGCGAGGCCGGACCGTGCGACCAGGCTCGGCTCGGCGACATCGAGGGTGGCCGCGACCACGTCGTGCATGGACACCTCGACCAGGCTGCCCGGCAGGGCACCGAGCGCGGCTGCCGCCGCGGTGAGCCCGGCCAACGGGTCGGCGATCGCGTCGCCGACGAATACCGGCCCGGCGCGGTCCGGGTCGAGCGCGACCAGTCCGGCGCCGGCCGCGACGTCGTCGCCGAACCCGATCCGGTTGCAGGACCGGCCGGCCGCGGTGATCGAGATCCAGGTTGCGTCGGTGGCCGCTGGACTCAGCCCCCAGGCGGCCAGCGCCCGGGGCCGCGAACCTTCGATGACCACGTCGGCGGCCGCGACCAAAGCGTGCAGGAATCGGCGCCCGTCGGGTTCGGTCGGATCGGCTACCACCGAGCGGTGGCCGGCGTGCAGCAAGCGATAGAACTCCGCGGTCCCGCGCCGTGCGCCGTCCGGGCGGTCCGGAGTCTCGACCTTCACGACACGGGCCCCGGCCAGGCCGAGCAGGTGCGCGCACAGGGGTCCGGCCCACAACGCGCTGAAGTCCACCACCAACAGCCCGTCCGGCGACCGCGGCGCCCCCAGAAACCTTGTTGCGTCAGCGAAACCGTGCACTGCAGCGCACGGTTTCGCTGACGCAACGGAGGTCGCGGCGGCGCCGAGCAGTGTGGAGCGCTCCGCAAGCTCGGCGCCGGGGTGTGCGCGCAGCCACTCGGCGACGGCGGGCCAGACGTCGCCGTCCAGTTCGCGTCCGATCAGCGCGGCGAGCAGGGCGGGGTCATCGGGTCGGGCGCAGGAGACCGCGGCCCATCCGTCGGCCGTCGGCAGGAGCCGGCAGCTGCCCCCCACGGAGACCGGACCATTGCGGCGGCGGCCGGTGAACGCGGCTCGCTCGGCCAGCAGCGCGGCACCGTCCACGTCGAGGCCGAGGTACTCGGCGAGTTCGCGCGCGCGGGTCGCGGCGTGCCCGGGCGGGATCAGCGGCGGCCCGTCCTGATGCCCCGTCAGAGGGACGACCCCGCAGGCGGCCCAATCGGAAATTCGATCCCCGCCGGCCACCTCGCGAACATACACTCGGCGGCCGTGAGCGCTTCCGTGGTCGTGATGATGGGCCCGCTCCCGATGAAGTTCGTCGAGCGGGGCGCGGAGACCTCGCCCGACGAGATCGGCATCGACCAATGGCGCCACGTCGAGCGGCATATTTTCGCCATCCATCGGGCCCATCCGCAGGCTGTCTCGGCCTTGGTGGATGTGCTGGGCCGGACGCCGACCCTCGAGTTCGCGGCTGCGCTCGAACTCGAGTCGCGCACGTACTCGGAGCTGCTCGCCGGGCCCGAATTCGCGCGCTGGCTGGACAAGCGGGGCCCGGCGCCGCTGCCCCCGGTGGTCGAGGACCCGGTGCTCCTGCGCCGCGACGGCGACGTCCTGCACGTCACGTTGAACCGGCCGGAGCGGCGCAATGCCTACGGGGCGCAACTGCGGGACGCGCTGGTGGCCGGCCTCGATGTGGCCCTGCACGACCCCGCCGTGCGCGTGTTGCTCGACGGCGCCGGGCCGAGCTTCTGCTCCGGTGGCGACCTCGCGGAGTTCGGCACCACTCCGGATCTCGAGACCGCGCACGTCATCCGCACCAGGCATGGTGCCGCCGGTCCGTTGCAGGCGATCGCCGACCGCACCGAGGTCCGGTTGCACGGGCCCTGCATCGGCGCCGGCATCGAGCTGGCCGCGTTCGCCGGACGGGTCGTCGCCGCGCCGGACACGACGTTCCGCCTGCCGGAGGTCGGCATGGGGTTGATCCCCGGCGCGGGTGGGACGGTCAGCCTGCCGCGCCGGATCGGCGTCCCGCGCACGCTCTACCTCGCACTGACCGGCGGCGCGCTCGACGTCGGGACCGCCCTGGCCTGGGGCCTGGTCGACGAGATCAGTCCACGCTGACGGCATGGCCGGTGAGCACGCCGAGTCGGACCAGTTCGGCCCGGCAGGACGCACGATCGGTGAACAGGATCGGGTGCAGGCCCCGCGCAGCCGCGGCATCGGTGTTGCGCGGCAGGTCGTCGACGAACGCGACCTGCGCCGGGTCCCGGACCAGCTTCGCGCACAGCGCGAGGTAGATCCGCGGGTCCGGCTTGCGGACGCCGATCTCGCTGGAGTCGAGCACCACGTCGAACGCGTCGAAGCGGAACGTCGCGCGCCAGGCCGCGCCGGCCACGTTGTTGGTCACCAGTGCCACCGGACACCGGGCCCGGACCTCGGCGACCAGGTCGAGCATCAGCGGGTCGAGTCGCTCACCCTCGCCGGCGGCCGCGGCCAGCCGGCGGATGTCGATGCGCCGCCCGTGCCGGCGTTCGGCGTCGAGGCAGACGTACTTGAAGAACTCCCGGGAGGTGATCTCGCCGATCTCCAGCCGGGCCATCTGCGGGTCGTCGCGGAAGTACCCGACCAAAGCCGCCTCGGGCAGGCCGAGCTCGGTCCCGTAGCTCGCCAGCCCGCCGAAGGAGGAGTACGTAAGCACGCCGCCGAAGTCGAAAGCCACCGCGGTAACCGTCATGACGCTCGACGGTAGGGCGCCGGGCCCGGTACCGTCAAAACATCTACCGATTTATTCGCGGAGGCTCGGTGTTCTCGACCCGTTTCACCCAGGAGTTCGGGGTCGACCACCCCGTCGTCCAGGGCGGCATGCAGTGGGTGGCGCGCGCCGAACTGGTCGCGGCGGTCGCGCAGGCCGGGGCGCTGGGTTTCCTGACCGCGCTCACCCAGCCGACCCCGGAGGCCCTGGCGGCCGAGATCGCCCGCTGCCGGGAGCTCACCGACCGCCCGTTCGGGGTCAACCTGACCATCCTGCCGTCGATCTCGCCGCCGCCGTACGCGGAGTACCGGGCGGCGATCATAGAGTCCGGCGTCAAGGTGGTCGAGACCGCGGGCGCCAACCCTGCCGAGCACGTCCCGGTGTTCCACGCGGCCGGGGTGAAGGTGCTGCACAAGTGCACGAGCGTGCGGCACGCGCTCAAGGCGCAGAGCCTGGGCGTCGACGGGGTCAGCATCGACGGCTTCGAGTGCGCCGGCCACCCCGGCGAGGACGACATCCCGGGACTGGTGCTGATCCCCGCGGCGGCCGAGGTGATCACCGTTCCGTTGGTGGCTTCCGGTGGCTTCGCGGACGGTCGCGGGCTGGCTGCCGCGCTCGCGTTGGGCGCGGATGCGATCAGCATGGGCACCCGGTTCCTGGCCACCGCGGAGGCGCCGGTGCATGCCTCGGTGAAGCAACGCCTCGTCGAGGCGAGCGAGCTGGACACCGACCTGATCCTGCGTCAGATGCGGAACACCCACCGGGTTGCGCGCAACTCGGTCAGCCGCAAGTCGGTGGAGGTTCTCCGGGCGGGTGGGTCGTTCGAGGACGTCCGCGACCTGGTGGCCGGGGCGCGTGGCCGCACGGTCTACGAGACCGGCGACGTGGAGGCCGGCGTGTGGTCGGTGGGGATGGTGCAGGGCCTGGTGCACGACGTCCCGACCGTGGCCGAGCTGGTCGCCCGGATCGTCACCGACGCCGCGCAGGTCGTCCGGGGGCGGCTCTGCGGGCTGCTCGCGTCCGCCTGAATAATTCGGTACAGTATTTAGCGACTTCGTAGGACGGAGGGTCGTGGTGGCCGGTCCGATGTCGGGCGTGCGCGTGCTGGAGGTCGCCCAGTACACGTTCGTGCCCGCGGCCGGGGCGATACTGGCCGACTGGGGTGCGCAGGTCGTCAAGGTCGAGCACGCCGAGCGGGGGGACGCCCAGCGCGGCATCGTCAAGCTGCTCGGGCACGATGTCTACAGCCGGGGGTCGTCGTTCTTCCCGGTGATGGAGGGCCCGAACCGAGGCAAGCGGAGCATCGGCCTGGCATTGGACAACCCGGCCTCCCGTCCGGTGCTGGCCGAGTTGATCCGCCGCAGCGACGTGTTCCTCACCAACTACCTGCCGACCGCGCGGGCAAAGCTCGGCATCGACCTCGACGACGTCCGGGCGATCAACCCGGACATCGTGTACGTCCGGGGCAGCGGCTTCGGCCAGCGCGGGCCGGAGGCCGACAAGGGCGGCTACGACAGCACGGCGTTCTGGGCCCGCGGCGGCAGCGCGGCCGGTTCCACCGCACCCGGCGCGGACCGACTGACCCGGATGCCGTCGGGCGCCTACGGCGACTGCACAGGCGGGATGACGATCGCCGGCGGGATCGCGGCGGCGCTTTTCAAACGTGCCATGACCGGCGAGACCTCCGTGGTCGACGTGTCGTTGCTCGGTGTCGGGGCGTGGAGCACCCAGTTCACCGTGAACCTGGCGCTGATGAACGGTGGCCCGCTGCCGCAGAACGCCCGGCCACGCCACGGATCGGCGGCCAATCCGCTGTCCGGCTCGTATCGCACCGCGGATGACCGGTGGTTGGAACTGACGATGCTTCAGCCGGGCCGGTACTGGCCGGAGTTCTGCGACGCCGTCGGCCGGCCGGACCTGGCAACGGACGCGCGATTCGCCGACACCGCCGCGCTGATGGCTAACGCCGCCGCGGCCGCTGAACTGGTCGCGGGGATCCTCGCCGCCCGGCCGCTGGCCGAGTGGATCGAGGTCCTCGGCAACGTCTCGGGCCAATGGGCGGTGGTGCAGAACTCCTGGGAAGTCGCGCAGGACGAGGCGCTGCGGGCCAACGGCGGCATCGCAACGGTGACCGATGCCGAGGGGGTACCCCGCGAACTGGTGGCGAATCCGGTGCAGTTCGACCAGACCCCACCGACCCTGACCCGGGCCCCACAGTTCGCCGAGCACACCGATGAACTGCTGCGCGAGCTCGGCCTGGCCGAGGAGGAGCTGATCGCCTTGAAGATCGCCGGGGCGGCAACGTGAAGGCCGGCATCGGTCAATCCCTGGCCAGCGCGGTCGACGCGACGGCGGTGGTTGTCGTGCGCTGGCCGGACGCCGACCTGGAACTGACCTGCGGCGGCGCGGCGATGGTGGATGCCAAGGACCCGGCAGCAGCTACCGGCACCCCGGACCCGACGCAGTCCGCCGGGACCCAGCTGGGCAAGCGCTACGTCGATCCGGCCAACGCCGTCGAACTGCTGTGCACCAAGGCGGGCGCCGGAACCCTTGCGGTGAACGGGAATCCGTTGGTGGTCAAGGCCGCCCAACCGTTGCCCGCCTCGGACTGAGGCCGCGACCGTGCATCTGACGACCCTGCTGAGCATGGCGGTCGACGGCTTCGGCGACCGAGTCGTGATCGGCAGTCGCACCGATGGACTGACGCCCCGTCAGCTCGAGCGTCTGGCTCGCGGCGGGGCGACTCTGGCCGCCGATGCCGACGCGATAGTTTTCCTCGCGGTGAACGGACCCGCGTTCCCCGTCGCGCTGTTTGCGGCGGCGTACGCCGGTGTGCCGCTCGTGCCACTGAACTACCGGCTCGGCGCCGAGCAACTCGACGACCTGATGGCCCGTCACCCGAGCGCGCGGGTCGTCTCCGACGAGTCCTTCCTCGCTGCGGCCGCCGGCGCCGATCCGGTCGAGGCAGCTGCCGACAGCGACTCACCCGCTGTCATCATCTACACCTCGGGCACGACCTCGGCCCCGAAGGGCGTGCTGCTGCGCCACGCCAATCTGGTCTCCTACGTCTTCGGCACGGTGGAGTTCGCCGGTGCAGGGGCCGACGAGGCCGCATTGGTGAGCGTTCCGCCGTACCACATCGCCGGAATCTCCAACGTGCTGAGCAATCTGTTCGCCGGCCGTCGGGTGGTCTCGCTGCCCGCGTTCGACCCGGCGGAGTGGTTGGCGACCGTGCGGGCCGAGGACATCACCAACGCGATGGTCGTGCCGACCATGCTCGCGCGCATCATGACGGCAGAGGGCGATCGGTCCGCACCGTCGTTGCGCGCGTTGGCCTACGGCGGCGCGGCAATGCCCCCGCGGGTCATCGAGACGGCGCTGCGCGAATGGCCGCGCGTCGGATTCGTCAACGCGTACGGACTGACTGAGACCAGTTCCACGGTGTCCGTTCTCAGCCCCGCCGACCACCGCGCCGCGCTGGCGTCCGGCGACCCGGAGGTCCGCGCCCGCCTGCATTCCGCGGGTCGTGCGGTGCCCGGCGTCGAGGTGGAGGTCCGCGACGGCCGGATCTGGATTCGCGGTGAGCAGGTCTCGGGGGAGTACGCCGGCACCGGGCCGGCCGTAGACGCTCGCGGCTTCTTCGACACCCGCGACTCCGGGCGGCTGGACGCGGATGGCTACCTGTTCGTGACGGGTCGCGTCGACGACACCATCATCCGCGGCGGGGAGAACATCGCGCCGGCCGAGATCGAGGACGTCCTGCTGCGCCACCCTGCCGTCGCCGACGCCGCGGTGGTCGGCGTGCCGGACGAGGAATGGGGTCAGCGACTCGAAGCGGTTGTCGTCCCTGCGCCGGGTGTCGCCCCGGACGCCGAGGTGTTGCGCGGCCACGTGCGTTCCGCACTGCGTGGCTCGAAGACGCCCGAGCGCATCGTCTTCCACGACGAACTGCCGCGCACCCCGACGGGCAAACTCCTGCGCCGCGAGGTGCTTATCCTCCTTGCCTCAGCGGTCGCGGGTGAGCAGTAGGGCCCCGGCGATCGGGCCACCGCCGTTGGACACCAGCGCCACCTCGGCATCGCGTACTTGACGCGGGCCGGCGGCGTGGCGCAACTGCACGACCGCTTCCTGAATGAGGCCGTACCCGTGCAGCCGCCCGCCGGACAGCTGCCCGCCGTTGGTGTTCAACGGCAGCCGTCCGGACAGCGCGATGTTCGCGCCACCCTCGAGGAAAGCACCGCCCTCGCCGTGGCCGCAGAATCCCAACGCCTCCAGCCAGACCAGCGCCAGGATCGAGAACCCGTCGTAGAGCTGGGCCAGGTCGACGTCGGCCGGCCGCAGATCCGTACGGCTCCACAGGTGCGCGGCGGCACCCTGCGCAGCCATCGAGGTCAGGTTCTCGTACTGGTCCCAAGACAGTCGGCCGCGTGCGGCGGTGCCGACGGCCTCGATGCGCACGGCGCCGGTCGGGGTGTTCGGGGCGTGCGCGGCGGTGGACACGATCAGTGCGGTGGAGCCGTCGACCGGGACGTCGCAGTCCAACAGGCACAGCGGGGTAGAGATCATCCGCGCGGCCAGGTAGTCGTCCAGCGTCAGCGGAGTGGTGAAGACCGCCCCGTCCGGGTCGAGGGCAGCATGACGGCGAAAGGTCACCGCCAACTGGCCCAGCTGCTCGCGAGTCGTGCCGAACTCGTGCATGTGCCGCATGGCGACCGGGGCCAGCCAGTTCACCGGCGACGTCCCGCCGAAGGGCGCGCTCCATACCCCGTAGCTGTGCGCGCGTTCGGATCCCAGCACGGCCGCGCGCCCCCCGCCGCCCTGCGCCGAGGACTCGGTCACCGTCCGGTAGACGAGCACGTGCCGACACAGGCCGGTGGACACGGCCATCATCGCCGCGACCACCGCCCCGAGCTGGCCGGGCAACTCCGCGCTGCCCTGAAACCACGTCAGATTCAGCCGCAGCGCATCCTGCACCTCCTGGGGCGGCGGTCCGGCGTAGCCGAATGTGACGTCAGCCGATCCGCCCGGGTAGGTGCAGATGCCGTCGATGTCCTCGCGAGTCAGGCCCGCGTCGGCGATGGCCGCGACCGCCGCGTCGATGGTCAGATCCAACGCGGAGCGACCGAGCCGTCGCCCGATCGCGGACCGGGCCACACCGGAGATCACTGCGTCCTGTTCGAACTTGTCGCTCACGACACCTCCGGCACGAACACCGGGTAGTAGGCGTCGTTGCGGTGGATGAAGGTGACCCGTACCGCCTGCCCGATGTGCACCTCGTCGACGGGGCAGCCGATCACGTTGGTGCTCAGCCGAAGGCCGTCCTGCTCCGGAAACTCGACGACGGCGTAGACGTACGGCTCCTGGCCCGGCGTCCACGACTGCACGTTGACGGTGAAGGTGTGCACGGTGGCCTGGCCGGACACCGGTTGCGGCGCAACGTCGGCGGACAGGCATCGTGGGCAACGCGACGACGGTGGGTGCAGCCAGTACCCGCAGTCCGTGCAGCGCAGAAACCGCAGCACGCCGTCCTCCCCGGACTGCCAGAAGAAGCGACCCGACGGGTCGTCCGACGGTGCGGGCCGGTGCAGCAGGGGATCCCGCATCAGGGCCGGAAGTCCGCGACGTTGAGGTAGCCGCCGGCGTCGATGCGCAACTGCATGCCGGTCACGTAGCGCGACTCGTCGGAGGCGAGGTAGAGCACCGCGGCGCTGACGTCCTCGACCGCGACGTAAGGCACCGGCATCGCCTGCATGACCGGGAAGGCCTGCTCCGCGTCCTCGCGGCTCGGGTCGTCGAGATCGGGTCGGAACAGCTTGTACATCCCGGAGTTCTGCAGCATCGGGGTGTCGACGTTGGTGGGGTGCACGCAGTTCACGCGGATCCGCTGCGGGGCCAGCACGGTCGCGAGTTCGTGGACGTACTGGGCCAGCGCGAGCTTCGCGTACTTGTAGCCGACGGCGCCCGGCCCACCGGCGCCGCCGCCGCTGCGGGGGCGTAGCGCCGCGAGGGACCCGGTGGCGATGATCGAGGCTCCCTCGGCGAGGTGGGGCACCGCGGCATTGATCGTGTTGATCGCACCGACCAGGTCGACGTCGACCGCGTCGAGCATCGCCTGCACGCCGCGGTCGGAACCCAGCGGGGCGATCCCGGCCTGGGCCACCAGGACGTCCAGGCGGCCGAACTCCGCGATAACCTCGGCCGTCACCGCACGCATGGCCGCGGGATCGCGCACGTCGGCGGTCCGGGTCAACACCCGGTGGCCGTGCTTGGCCACCTGCTCGGCGGTCTCGGCCAACTCAGCCGCAGTGCCCATCGGGTAGGGCGCGGAGGCGATGTCGGCGCACAGGTCGGTGACGACGACATCGGCGCCCTCCGCGGCCAATGCGACCGCGTGGGCCCGGCCCTGGCCGCGGGCCCCACCGGTGATCAGCACCACCTTGCCCGCGACCCGGCCGGCCTGACACTGCGTCACTTGTCAGTCCATCAGGTCGAGCACGGAGCGGGCACCGGGAGCCGAGAGCAGATGCGCGTCGCCGGCCTCCAGGTGCCGCCGCCACAGCGCCTCGGCGCCGGCCACGTCGCGGGCGGCAATCAGGTCGATGAGTTTCCGATGCGCGCGGTGCGCGACCTCGAGGCCCTCCCGGGTGCTGGCCTCGGTGCCGTGCGCGGCCAGGAAACGGTCGGCCTGAATCTGGATGATCCGGTTGGCGACCGAGGTCAGCACGTCGTAGGTGAGGCAGCCGGTCAGCTGCACCACCAGGTGATGGAAGCGGCCGTGCGCACGGCTGGCCTGCGCAGGGTCGTCCGTCGCGGCGGACTCCTCGGCCAGCGCGCCGCGCAGGACCGCGACGATCTCCGGGGTGCCACGCTCGGCGAGCAGCCCGGCGGCCGGCGCCTCGAGCATCACCCGCGCATGGTGGACGTCGGCCAGCGTCGCGCCCTCGTACTGCAGCAGGAGACCGATGTAGCGGGAGACCATCGGTACGGCGGGCGTCCGGATCCGTGCTCCGCCACCGGCCCCGCGGCGCACGACCAGGAGACCCTCGGACTCCAGGATGCGCAGCGCCTCCCGGACCGTGGTGCGCGCGACGCCCATCTCGGCCATCAGCTGGTCCTCGGGCGGCAACGGGTCGTCGGCCTCGAGCTCCCCGGTGACGATCTTGCGGCGCAGCGTCCGGGCCACGATCTCGGCCGCCTTGGGCAGCCGGATGGCCTCGAGCTTGGGGGTCGCCACAGCCGCTCCTCGGGGATTGACCAAATAAATCGTAACAGGATTAGGCTATTTCCGTGCCGACCCCTGCCGAGGACCTGCGCACCACCCTGACGACCATGCCGGCCGACCTGCGCCGCGGTCACGACGCCACCTTCGAGGAGGCATTGGAGGCCCAGCGTTGGCTGGCCTCCGTCGGCTGGGCCGCGCCCGGTTGGCCGGTCGAGCACGGCGGGCGCGGCCTGGGTGTGGGCGACCGGATCGCCTGCGACGTCGAGTTCACCGGGGCCGGGGTGCCGCTGCCCGCGGGTGTGCTCGGGCTGGCCAACGTGGGCCCGGCACTGATGGAGTTCGGGACCCCGGAGCAGCGGGCGTGCCTGCCGCGGATCCTCGACGGCAGCGAGATCTGGTGCCAGGGCTTCAGCGAACCGGAGGCCGGCAGTGACCTGGCCGGCCTGCGCACGCGGGCCCGCCCGGCGCGCGGCGGGGACGCGGTGGACGAGGACGCATTCGCCGACGGCTTCGTGATCGACGGGCAGAAGGTCTGGACCTCGCACGGCATGCACGCCACGCACTGCATGCTGCTGGCCCGTACCGACCCGAACGTCCCCAAGCACAAGGGGATCTCGGTGCTGCTGATGCCGATGGACACCCCGGGCATCGAGCGGCGGCCGATCCGGATGATCTCCGGCGACTCGGAGTTCGCCGAGGTCTTCCTGACCGACGTGCGGGTCCCGCGCTCGGCGCTGATGGGCCCGCTGCACGGCGGTTGGGGCGTCACGGTGCGCACGCTGGTGCACGAGCGGACCGGCGTGCTGTCCAGGGCCGCGGCGTTGGAGGACCGGGCCCGGCGGATCGCCGCTGCCACGGGCCCAAATCAGACAAGCACAGTGGCCCCGTTGGACCGCGACGAGGTGGTGCGTCGCTATGTCGAGGCGCGGGTGCTCGGTCAGTTGGGCCGGGCAACGCTGGCCCGCGGCGAGGCGGGGGAGGACACGGCCGGACTGCAGGCGTTGATCAAGCTGTCCTGGGGCATCACCGACCGCGCGTTGGCCGAGACCGCGCTGGACCTCGGCGGACCGGCCGCGGTCGCCGGGCTGCGCGAGGACCTCGCCTGGCGCTGGCTGTTCACCCGGTGCTCGACTATCGCGGCAGGCACCACCGAGGTGCTGAAGGACTTGGTCGCAGAACGCGTCCTGGGCCTGCCCCGCGTATGAGAGAGCCCGCTGCGCGTATGAGAGAGCCCTCGCCGATCATCGATGATCGGCGAGGGGGTTCAGTCGAAGAACACCGTGATCGCGCGTTCGGGACACTCGCCGGCGCCGCGGAACGCCGCCTCGGCCAACTCCTCGGGGACCTCGAACTCGCCGCCGACGTTGTAGCCGTCGTCGTCCAGGGTGTAAACCTCCGGCGCCACCGAGAAGCAACGCGCGTTCCCCTGGCAGGCCGCCCGGTTCACCTTCACCCGCACGGCAGACTCCTCACTTCGGGGCCATCCGGATCGCGCCGTCGAGGCGGACGGTCTCGCCGTTCAGGTAGGCGTTGGTGAGCATCTCCAACGCCAGCGACGCGAACTCGGCAGGGTTCCCCAACCGCTTCGGGAACGGGACGCTCGCACCCAACGAGTCCCGCAGTTCCGCGGGTACGGCGAGCATCGGTGGGGTCTCGAACGTGCCGGGCGCGATGGTGTTGACGCGGATCCCGGCCGCGGCCAGGTCACGGGCCAACGGCAGCGTCATTCCGACGATGCCTGCCTTCCCGGCCGCGTAGGCCGCCTGCCCGATCTGCCCGTCGAACGCGGCCACGCTGGCCGTGGTGACGACCGCGCCGCGGCAACCGTCGGCGTCGGGCGCGTTGCGCGACATCGCGGTCGCGGCCAGGCGCACGCAGTTGAACGTGCCAACGATGTTCAACGCGACGATCCGCGCGAACTCGTCGAGCGGATGGGCGGAGGAGTACGAGCCGTCGCGGCCGATCGTGCGCCGACTCGACCCGCCGCCCGCGCAGTGCACCGCCTCGCGCAGTTCGCCGTGCGCCAGCGCCGCATCCACCGCCGCGGTCATCTCGGCCGGGTCGGTCACGTCTGCGTGAACGAACGTGCCCTTCAGCTCCACGGCCACCGCCGCACCCGATTCGGTGCGGTCCACGATCACCACGTGTCGGCCACGATCGGCCAGCGCGGTCGCGGCGGCGCGGCCCAGACCGGACGCGCCGCCGGTTACCAACGCCACCCGAGGGCCCGCAACTGGGTCGTCCATGCCTGTTCCCGTCTTGCCGGACGAAGAATTCGTTATAAGATAAAGCGACCAGAGCGACCAGAGCAATCGCGAGGTGAGCCGAATGCCGCTGCGGGACGACATGCAGCTGATCTCGGTCGACGACCATCTGGTCGAGCCGCCGCGTGTCTGGCAGGACCGCCTGCCCGCCGCGCTGCGTGAGGCCGGTCCCCGGATCGTCCGCGAGGACGGGCCCGGGGGCGGCACCGACGTCTGGTTGTACGAGGGCCGCCGCTACCCGCAGATCGGGCTGAACGCGGTCGCGGGCCGGCCCCCGGAGCAGTTCGGCACCGAGCCGATGCGTTACACCGACATGATCCCCGGCTGCTACGAGCCCGAGGCCCGTGTCATCGACATGGACCTGGACGGGGTGCAGGCAGCGCTGTGCTTTCCGTCGTTCCCAAGGTTCGCCGGCACCGTCTTCCTGCAGGCGGAGGACAAGGCGCTCGCTCTGTTGTGCGTGCAGGCCTGGAACGACTTCATGCTCGACGAGTGGTGCGCCGCGGCCCCGGAGCGCTTCATCCCGATCGCGATCCTGCCGCTCTGGGACGTGGCGGCCGCCGTGGCGGAGATCCGACGGACCGCGGCCAAGGGCGTCAAGGCGATCTCGTTCACCGAGAACCCGGTGCCACTCGGCCTGCCCTCGTTCCACACCGACCACTGGGACCCGGTGTTCGCCGCCGCGCAGGAGGCGGGGCTACCGCTGTGCCTGCACTTCGGCACCTCCGGCCAGGCGCCGACCACCGCGCCCGAGGCACCGTTCGCGGTCACGATCACCCTGTTCGGCTGCAATTCGATGTTCGCGGCCACCGACTTGATGTTCTCGCCGGTGTTCCACAAGTTCCCCCGGTTGAAGGTCTCGCTGGCTGAGGGTGGTATCGGCTGGCTCCCGTACATCCTGGAGCGCGCCGACTACGTCTGGGAGCGACACCGCTGGTACCAGAACGTCAACCGCGAGGTCCCGCCCTCGGAGCTGTTCCGGCGGAACATCTGGGGTTGCTTCATCGACGACGTGCACGGGCTGAGCAGCCGTCACGAGATCGGCGTCGACCGGATCACCTGGGAGTGCGACTACCCGCACTCGGACTCGAACTGGCCGAACAGCCGGAAGCGGGCCATCGAGGTCTTCGCCGAGATCCCCGACGACGAGGTGCACCGGATGGTCGAGTGGAACAGTCGCGAGCTGTTCAACTTCCCGCGGGCGGTCTGATGCCCCGGCCGGACCCGAACACCTCGGACTGGTCCGACCTCGACCTGCTCACCGTCGAGGAGGCCACCGAACGCCTGACCGCGGAGATCGTCGCCACCACGTCCCGGCTGACCACGCTGCCCGACGGCCCGGAGCGGGCCGCGGCGCAGAACCGGCTCGGCCTGCTGCACAAGGCGAAGGAACGCGTGGCGCAGGGCGCCCGCCGACCGCTCTACGGGGAGCCGACGTGACGAGCACGCGCCCCGATCACGTCCCGGCCGAACTGGTTCGCGACGTCGACCACGTGTTCGGCGCCGAGTTCCTCGCCGACCCGTTCGCCGCGTTCCGGGCGCTGCGCGACCAACGGGCGCTGTGGAGCCCGAACCACGGCGGTTACTGGATCCTGACCCGGGCGCAGGACATCCGCACGGCGCTGCAGCAGCCGGAGTTGTTCTCCAGCTCCGCCACCGGCATCCCGGCCCACGTCTCCCGAAAGGAGAAGCTGGCCCCGCTCGAGCTGGACCCGCCGGAGCACACCGCCTACCGCCGGGTGATAGCGCCGCTGTTCGCGCCGAAGGCGGTCACCGCACGCACCGCGGCGATCTCCGAGACCTGCGCGGACCTGATCGACGGCCTCGCCGACCGCGGCGGCGCTGAGTTCGTGCGCGAGTTCGCCGAGCCGTTCCCGAGCCGGATCTTCACGAACATCCTCGGCCTGCCCGCGGCCGAGGCACCCCGATTCGTCGCTTGGAACAGCAAACTGCTGCACAGTCAGGACAAGCCCGAGGCGCGCCGCGTGGCCGGCCTCGAGATCAACGACTACCTGCGCGGACTCATTGCGGCGCGGCGCGAGCAGCCCCGCGACGATGTGGTCTCCGCATTGCTGGGCAGCGAGATCGACGGCCGGCCGGTCTCCGCCGAAGAGGTGCAGAACCTCTGCTTCCTGTTGTTCGTCGCCGGGCTGGACACCGTCACCGCGGCCTTGGCGTGGTGCTTCCGGTTCCTGGCCCAGAACCCCGACCATCGCAGGCAATTGACGGCCGACCCGGCGATCCTGCCCGGCGCGGTGGAGGAACTGCTGCGGGTGCACTCGTTCATCAACCCGGCGCGCACGCTCACCGAGGACGTCGAGTTCGCCGGAGTGCTGATGCGTAAGGGCGAACGGATCCTGCTCTCGACGGCCCTGGCCGCCCAGGACCCCGCGGAGTTCCCGGACGAGGCACGGGTGCGCTTCGACCGCACCGCCAACCGGCACCTGGCGTTCGGCGCCGGGCCGCACCGGTGCGCGGGGTCGCACCTGGCCCGCGACGAGATCACCACCGCGCTGCGGCTCTGGCACGCACGAATCCCCAACTACGAGATTGCCCCGGGCGGCTGCATCACCGTGCACGCCGGCGGCGCGATGGGGCTCGACCGACTCCCGCTGGTCTGGCAGGCATGAGCGAGCTTGCGAGCGAATCAATGAGCACAGCCCGGACGTGCCTCATGCCGTCGCCGAGGAACGAGGCGGCGGCATGAGTTCGAACCCCGACCGCAGCGGCCTTTCCGCGAGCGAATTGGCCCTGCAACTGCGCGAGTTCCTCGCCGAGCACCACCCCGGCCGCACCCCGCGGAGCACATCCCCTTTGGCGGCCGCGGAACGGCTGGTGTTCCAGAAGGCCTGGCAGGCAACCCTGGCCGAGCACGGTTGGGCTGCGCCGGGTTGGCCACGACGCTGGGGCGGGATGGGACTGCCGCTGCGGCTGCAGGCCGTGCACCACCGGGAGTTGGCCGTGGCTCGCACGCCGGTAGCGCCGTCGCGGATCGGTGGCATCGTCGGCCCGGCGCTGCTCGGGTACGGCACGGCGCCGCAACTCGAGCGGTTCATGGGTCCGTTGATCCGCGCCGACGAACTGTGGTGCCAAGGCTTCTCCGAGCCGGACGCCGGATCCGACCTCGCGTCGTTGCGTACCCGCGCGGTCCCGGACGGCTCGGACTACCGGCTGACCGGGCGCAAGGTGTGGACCTCGGGCGCGCACTTCGCGGACTGGATGCTCTGCTTGGCGCGCACCGGGCCGGCCGGGTCGGGCGCGGCGGGTATCACCGCGCTGGTGGTGGACATGCATGCCCCTGGCGTGACCGCGCGGCCGCTGCGCGACATGACCGGGGGGGCGCATTTCGCCGAGGTGGAACTCGACGACGTCGTCGTCCCTGCCACCGACCGGATCGGGGCGGAGAACACCGGCTGGGCCGTGGCCCGGGCCACGCTCGGTCACGAGCGGTCCACCTCGCTGGCCTCGTCCGGCATGCGGTATCGACGGGTGACCGGCGACCTGCTGGAACTGGCCCGGCGCCGGGGCCGCACCGTGGACGCCTACGACCGCGACGCCCTGGCCCGCGCCGTCACCGGTGCCCGGTTGCTCGAGTGGAGCGGGCAGCGTGTGCTCGCCCGAGTTCTCGAGGGCGGCGAGCCGGGACCGCTGGCCTCGGTGATCCGCCTGCAGCACGCACTTTTCGAGCAGGGCCTGCACGAACTCGCCACGGATCTGCTCGGCGCGCAGGGCGCACTGGCGCCCGCCGACGAGCACCTCACCGCGGGCGGGAAGCACGACGGGGCCTGGCTGCGCGGGTTCCTGCGGACCCGGGCCAGCACGATCGGCGCAGGTACCGCCGAGATCCAACGAAACACGATCGCCGACAGGGTGTTGGGACTTGCGGAGGTGTGGCGATGAGCGCCGTGTCAGAGGTGGACGAACGCAGCCCGATGTTCGTGTTCACCGACGAGCAGGACGCACTGCGGGCCACCGTGCGACGGTTCCTCGCCGAACGGTCGCCGGAGACCGAGGTGCGCCGGTTGATGGAGACCGAGACCGGTTACGACCCAGCGGTCTGGAACCTGATGGCAGGTCAGATCGGGCTGCAGGGCCTGGCGCTGCCGGAAAAGTTCGGCGGGTCCGGGTTCGGGTTCGTCGACCTGCAGATCGTGCTGGAGGAGATGGGCCGTGCACTGCTGTGCGCGCCGTTCCTGTCCAGCGTGGTCCTGGCCGCGAACGCAGTGCTGCGCTCCGGCGACGAGGCCGCCTGCGCGCAGTACCTGCCCGGCATCGCGGCGGGCAGCACCGTCGCGGCGCTGGCCGTCACCGAGGCGGCGGGCAGTTGGCGGGCCGCCGACCTCACCATGGGGGCGACGGCGGCCGACGGCGGTTACGTACTGAGCGGGGAGAAGTTGTTCGTGCCCGACGGGCACGTCGCCGACCTGTTGTTCGTGGTCGCGCGCACCGCGGTCGGACCGTCGCTGTTCGCCGTGGATCCGGCGACCGCCGGCGTGCTCCGGGAACCGTTGGCCACGTTGGACGCCACCCGCAAGCAGTCCCGGCTGGTCTTCGACGGCGCCCGGGCGCGGCTCATCGGCGAGGAAGGGGGCGCGGCGCAACCGCTGTCCGACACTCTCGACCTGGCCGCCGCGGGGCTGGCCGCGGAGCAGGCCGGCGGTGCCCGTCGGGTGCTGGAGATGGCCGTCGAGTACGCCAAGGTGCGGGAGCAGTTCGGTCGCCCGATCGGCAGTTTCCAGGCCATCAAGCACAAGTGCGCCGACATGCTGCTCGCTGTGGAGTCCGCGACTTCCGCGGCGTACGCGGTCGGCTGGGCGGTCGACGAAGGCAGCGACGAGGTCGGCGTGCTGGCCAGCCTGGCCAAGGCGTTCTGCTCGGAGGCCTACACGCACTGCACGGCCGAGAACATCCAGATCCACGGCGGGATCGGGTTCACCTGGGAACATCCCGCCCACCTGTACTTCAAACGCGCGAAGAGCACGGAGATCCTGTTCGGCAATCCACGGCACCACCGAGCGCTGCTGGCCGACCGGCTCGGGATCTGACCGTGGACTCGGCCACCGCCCGAGCGCTGCTGCGGGGCGTGACCTGCTGGATCGGCGGCGCGCTCGTCGAGGGCACCGGGCAGACCCGGACCTACGTGCACCCGGGCGACGGCAGCCTCACCGGCGAGTTCCGACTCGCCGGCACAGACCAGGTTGGGCACGCCCTCGCCGCCGCGCGCAAGGCCCAGCCGGACTGGGCGGCCGACGCCGCCGCCCGCCGCGACGCACTGTTCGGCGTTGCCCTGACCATCCGTCAGAACTCTGACGAACTCGCCGCCCTCACCACTCTCGAGATGGGCGCGCCGCTGCGCGCCACGAAGGCCGGGGTGCTGGCGGCCGCGGAGTGGTTCGCGCACTACGCGGGCTGGGCGGACAAGCTCGGCGGGGCGGTCACCCCGGTGGGCGGTGGCGTTCTCGACTACACCGTCCCGTCCGCGCACGGAGTGGTCGGCGCAATCATCCCGTGGAACGGGCCGGTCATCGCCGCGGCGCTCAAGGTCGCGCCCGCGCTGGCCGCGGGCAACGCCGTGCTGTTGAAATCGTCCGAGCTCGCGCCGTTCGCCGCGGTGCACCTGGCCCGACTGCTCGACCTGCCCGACGGCGTGCTCGGCGTGCTCGGCGGCGGCGGCGACGTGGGTGCCGCGCTCGTCGACGCGGTCGACATGGTGAGCTTCACCGGCGGGGAAAGCGCCGGCCGCGCGGTGTCCATCGCCGCCGCGGCGCGGTTCATACCGTGTGTGCTGGAACTCGGCGGGAAGTCCGCCGCTGTGGTCTTCGACGACGCCGACCCCGCCCGGGTCGGCAAGCTCGGGGTCCTCCTCGGGGCCGTGCAGAACAGCGGCCAGGGCTGTTTTCTGCCGACCCGATTGCTCGTGCAGCGCGGCATTTACGACGCCGTGCTCGCCGCCGCGGTGGCCATGGCGGAGTCGGTCCGCCTCGGCGACCCGTTCGACCGGGCCACCGGGATGGGCCCGGTGGTCGACGTCGCCGCGGCGGACCGCATCCTCGGCGTCATTTCCGACGCAGTCGCCGACAAGCACGGCCGCCTCGTTGCGGGAGGCGAGCGCGGGCCGGGGCCGGCCTATGTGCAGCCCACAGTCTTCGCCGATGTCGACCCGGCCAGTTCCCTTGCACAGCAGGAGGTTTTCGGCCCGGTACTGGCCATCACACCGTTCGACACCGAGGACGAGGTGGTCGAGATCGCCAACAGCACGCGGTACGGCCTGGCCGGGTACGTGTGGACCAACGACGTCGCCCGCGCGCACCGGGTGGCCGGTCGGCTGGAGGCCGGGTACGTCTCGGTGAACGGGTTGGCCGGGCTGCCGCCGGCCGCGCCGTTCGGTGGCTGGAAGGCCAGTGGACGCGGGGTCGAGGGTGGTCGCGAAGGCCTGCGCGAGTTCCTCCGCGTCAAGAACATCCATGTGGGGTTGGCATGACGCCCGAGGAGTTCGAGACCAGCGCGGTTGAATTCCTCACCGCGCACGTCACTCGGCGCGGTCCCGTCTCTACCGAATGGGGCCACGGTGAGGAAGGCCTCGCGCTGTTCCACGAGACCACCGACGCGCAGGAACGGGCCGAGGCGGACGCCGCGCTGGCGTGGCAGCGCGAACGATGGGCAGCCGGTTTCGGCTGGATCACCGGCCCCGTCGAGCAGGGCGGGGCGGGTCTGCCCGCCTCGTACGACCGGCTCTACAGCACGCTCGAGGCGCAGTTCGAGATCCCGGACATGAACCCGTTGCGGATCGGCCTGGGAACGTTGAGCCATGCGCTGCTGAGCAACGGCAGCGCGGAGCAACTCGCGGCGCACGCCGTGCCCATGCACCGCGGGGAGACCGTTGGCTGCCAGCTGTTCTCCGAGCCCGACGCCGGCTCCGACCTGGCCGGCGTGCGCACCCGCGCCGTCCGCGACGGGACCACCTGGCGCGTCGACGGGCAGAAGGTGTGGACGTCCAACGGCACCTTCGCCGACCTCGGCCTGGCTCTGGTGCGCACCGACCTGGAGGCACCGAAACACCGTGGACTGACCATGTTCCTGGTGCCGATGACCACGCCCGGCGTGGAGGTCCGTCCGCTGCGGCAGCTCACCGGCGGCGCCAGTTTCTGCGAGACGTTCCTGACCGACGTCGTCCTCGACGACGCATTGCGACTCGGCGACGAGGGCGCCGGCTGGGCCGTAGCCACCGCCGCGCTGGCCGGGGAGCGCCGTGCCGTCGGCGACCGGTCGCACGAGGCCAATGCCCGCGCGATGGCATTGCTGCGCACGCTCGCCCAACGCACCGGGCAGGCGACCGACCCGGCCGTGCGCGACTGCTGGGCCGATCTGCACACGCGGCTCGCGGTCGCCCGGTTCCAGCAGCAGCGGATGCAGGCGTTGCCTGAGCAATCGCTGTCCGGCGCCGAGCGGGCCATGGACAAGGTGCTGCTGGCAAGCAATCAGAAACGGATCGGCGACCTGGCCGCGCAGTTGCTCGGCCCGGCCTTCGTTGCCGACACCGGTGCCTGGGGCACGTTCAACTGGAACCGTTGGCTGATGGGCAGCATGGGTTACCGGATCGCGGGCGGCACCGAGGAGATCTTGAAGACCATGCTCGCCGAGCGGGTGCTGGGCCTGCCCCGGGATCCGAAGGAGAGCAAACGGTGAGCGACTACGACACGGTCCTGTTCGATCTCGCCGACGGCGTCGCGACGATCACGCTGAACCGGCCCGAGGTCATGAACGCGTTCAACCAGCCGATGCTGGACGAGTTCGCCGACATCTGGAAGCGCTGTCGCGTCGACGACGAGGTCCGGGTCGTCGTGCTGCGCGCGGCAGGCGGGCGTGCCTTCTCCACCGGCGTCGACCGCAAGGCCGGGAGGACCCGGCATCCGAACCCGTGGAGTGCCGACGACCCGGGCTTCTTCCTCGGCGCCAAGCAGAACCGGGTCTGGAAACCGTTGATCTGTGCGGTGAACGGGATGTGCGCGGGCGGTGCCTTCTACTGGATCAACGAGGCCGACGTGGTGATCTGCTCGGCCGACGCGACGTTCTTCGACCCGCACACCACCTACGGAATGCTGTCCGCGCTGGAGCCCGCCGGCCTGGCCCGCCGCATCCCGCTGGGGGAGGCCATGCGCATCGCGCTGTTCGGCCTCGACGAACGCATGGGCGCGGCACGCGCGTACTCCATCGGCCTGGTCAGCGAGGTCGTCGCGGGCGGCGAGGCCGAACTGTGGAACCGCGCGCAGGTGCTCGCTCAGCGACTGGCGGACAAGCCGCCGCTGGCGATCCAGGGCACCGTGAAGGCGGTGTGGGACTCCCTCTCGATGTCGCCGCAGGCGGCCCGTGAGGTGCTGTTGGTCTATCCACAGCTCTCGAATCCCTTGTCCCAGACCGAGTTCAAGCCAGGCAAGGGCCCGGAACCGGAGATCAGATGACTGGACGGCTGACGGGCAAGGTCGCGTTCATCACGGGCGCGGCCCGCGGTCAGGGGCGCAGCCACGCGGTGACCTTGGCCAACGAGGGCGCGGACATCATTGCGGTCGACCTGTGCGCCGATGTCGACACCGCGCCCTACCCGATGGCCACCCCCGCCGACCTGGTCGAGACCGTGCGCCAGGTGGAGGCGACCGGCCGGCGCGTCATCGCCGAACAGGCCGACGTGCGCGACCTGCCGGGACTGCAGAAGGTGCTCGAGGTCGCCGTCGGCGAACTCGGCCGACTCGACGTCGTGATCGCCAACGCGGGCATCGCGCAGTACGCGCCCGCCGTGGATCTGACGGCTGATCAGTGGACCACGATGATCGACATCAACCTCACCGGGGTCTTCTTCACGGTGAAGGCGGCGCTGCCGCATCTGCTGGCAGGCGCCGGATCCGACCAGCAGCGCGGCGGGTCGATCGTATTGACCAGTTCCGCCGCCGGCTTACGAGGCATCGCCAACTGCGTGCACTACTGCGCAGCCAAGCACGGCCTGGTCGGGATGATGAAGGGCCTCGCGCTGGAACTGGGCCCGCACCGGATCCGGGTCAACACCGTGCACCCGACGACGGTCAACAGCGAGATGGTCCACAACGAGTCGACCTACGAGCTTTTCCTGCCCGGCCGGGGCGCCAAGCCCGGCGACGACCAGTCGGTGCAACAGTTCGCGCGCATCGCACAGCGCCTCAACGTGTTGCCCGAGCCCTGGGCCGAACCCGCGGACGTCAGCGCCGCGATCGCGTTCCTGTGCTCGGACGAGGCCCGGTTGGTCACCGGTGTCAGCCTCCCGGTGGACGCCGGTATGGCCGTGCGCTGGTGAGTGGGCGACAAATCGACTATACATAGAGCGATTTATTTCGCCGAGGGAGCGCGCATGACGACGACGGACATCTCCGCCCCGCTCGAGGCGAAGGCCCCGGAGCAGGAGGCCTTCGGTCGGCTCACCGCCGCGGGCATCGAGCGGTTCCGGGAGAAGATCGGCCTGGACTGGCCCTACGACCGGTGGACCAGCTGGAACGAGCAGGCCAGCCGCGACGGGATCCGCCACTACGCGCACGGTTTCGGCGACGACAACCCGCTGTGGACCGACCCGGACCACGCGGCCGGCAGTCGCTGGGGCTCGGTGATCGCCCCGCCGGGATTCCTGGAGGGCGCGGGCCTCACCCCGGAGATCCAGGAACGGCCGGGCGACCGGAAGCGCGGCCGGGGTGCGTTGTCCGGCGTCCACATGTTCTGGGCCGGCGACGCCATTCGCTTCTTCCGTCAGGTGCACGAGGGCGACCGGCTCTGGGTGCGCCGGTTCTACGTGTCGATCGAGGAGAAGGAGTCGCGGTTCGGCGGCCGGTCGGCGTACTCGGTGCGCCGCCGCGTCTACTGGAACGACGCCGGTGAGCTGATCGCGATCTGGGACGCCAACTTCGTGCACACCGAGCGGCACACCGCGGCCGAACGGAACAAGACCGAGACCGAGCCGCCGACGCAGCACATCTACAGTGACGACGAACTCGCGGTCGTGGACGCGCACTACGCGGCCGAGACCACCCGTGGTGTCGAGCCTCGTTTCGTCGAGGACGTCGTCGTGGGCGAGGAACTGACGCCCCGTTACCGCGGGCCCATGGTGATCGGCGACATCATCGCCTGGCTGCAGGGCAACGGCCGCCACGAGATCTACCCGTACAAGCTCAACCATCGCAACCGGCAGCGGATGGGCGGCTTCTACGAGCGGAATGCCGACGGGGCCTGGGACTCCGCGATGCGGGTGCACTGGGACGACGAGTTCGCCCGCTCGGTAGGTGCCCGTCGTGCGTACGACTACGGGATGCTGCGCAACGCGTGGATGGCGCACGTGGTCACCGACTGGATGGGCGATGACGCGATCCTGGTCAGTTGTGACGACCGCATGACCGGCTTCAACACCCTGGGCGACCTGACTCGGATCACCGGTTCCATCGACTCGGTGGACACCTCTGGGGGGTGGCCCGAGGTGGCCGTCAGTGTCGCCTGCCACAACCAGTTCGAGGAACGCACCGCGCACGGCACGTTCCGGGTGCGGCTGCCGTCGCGCGTGAGCGGGCTGCCGCAGTTCCCCGCCGCCCCGGCCGACCATGGACTGCTGCCCGGCATGCCGATCCCGACCAGCGGCCCGTGGGCGCGCTGAGCGTCGAGCGGGTCCTCGACCCGGCGACCGGCGAGGTCCTCGGGGAGGTGCCGCACGCCTCGCCCGTAGAGGTTGCGGCTGCGGTCGCGGCGGCTCGCCGGGCTATTGATGGGGGGTGGGGTCGAGAGACGGCGGTCGGCCGCAGTGCCCTGCTGCGTCGCCTGCTCGAGGTGCTGGCCGGCGACGCCGAGCGAATCCTCGACGTGGTTGTCGGCGAGACCGGTTGCCCCGTCACTCTGGCCCGCGGTCAGCAGGTCGGCTTGGCCCTGCAGCACCTCGCGTACTGGGCCGACGCCGCCCGACGACCTGAACTCGACCCGCGGCCGCCGGTGGTCACCACCCGGTCGGACGGCTTGGGCGTGGTCGGCAACTGGGTGGTGCGCCGCGAGCCGTACGGCGTGGTCGCCGCGCTCACCCCGTACAACTTCCCGTTCCTCCAGATCGTGATGAAGCTCGGCCCGGCATTGGCTGCGGGGAACGCTGTGGTGCTCAAGCCCTCGCCGTTCACGCCGTTCTCGGCCTTGCTGATCGCCGAGGCGTGGCAGCGGGCCGACCTGCCGCCCGGGGTGCTCGAGGTGGTCGCCGGCGGCGCGGCCGTCGGCGTCGCGCTCACCACCGACCCCGGCGTCGACCTGATCTCGTTCACCGGCTCCGACGTGGTCGGTGCGTCGATCCTCGCCGCTGCCGCGCCCCGGCTGACCAAGGTGCTGCTGGAACTCGGCGGGAAGTCCCCGTTGATCGTGCGCGCCGACGCGGACCTGGAACTTGCGGCGCGCCTCGGTGCGCACAGCGTCACCACCCATGCCGGGCAGGGCTGCGTACTGACGACCCGTCACCTCGTGCACGAGACCGTCCGCAGCGAGTACCTCGACCGGATCGCCACTCTGCTCAGCAAGGCGGTTGTCGGCGACCCGCGCGACCCGGCGACCACGATGGGTCCGCTGATTCGCGCCGCGGCGCGGGAGCGCGTCGAGGCCTACGTGGCCGGCGCGCTCGACCGCGGTGCCACCGTCGTGCACGGCGCGGCCCGACCTGACCGCCTGCCGGACCGGCTCGCGGGCGGCGCCTACTACCTGCCCACCGTGCTGGCCGACGTCGACAATTCCTGGCCGGTGGCCCGCGAGGAGATCTTCGGTCCGGTCGCCGTGGTGATCGGGATCGCCGACGACGACGAGGCCGTCGCGGTCGCCAACGACTCGCCGTACGGGCTGGCCGCACACGTGGTGGGCCACGACAGTGCCGCTGTGTTCGAACTCGCCACCCGGTTGCGAGCCGGCAGCGTCGACCTCAACGGCGGGCCGGGCTGGACCAACCCGGACGTGCCGTTCGGGGGCAGGAAGCGGTCCGGGCTGGGCGTGGAGAACGGTCCCGAGGGCCTGTCCGAGTACACCGCGCTCAAGACGATCAAGTACCCCGCGCGATGACCGAACGCATCCCCGGCGGCTCGCTGGCCAAGCTGCTCGCGTGGCGCGTGGCGGAGAACCCCGACGCCGGCTTCGTGTTCGTCGAGGACGACGGCCCGTGGACCTACGGGGAGTTGGCCGCGGCGGCCACCCGCATCGCCGGTGAACTGAGCGTCGCACCCGGTGAGCGGGTCATCGTCCGAATCGGCAACGACGAACGCTTCCTGCCCGCACTGTGCGCGGTCTGGCTGCGCGAGGCCGCCGCGGTGCCGATGCATCCGGCCGCGCCGGCGGCCGAGGTCGCGCGCGTGGTCGAGGCGTTGGGCATCAGCGCCGTCATCGCCGATCCCGACGACCCCTGCCGCACCGAGGTCACCGGCCCCGTCACCCCTTTCCCCCGCCTGACGTCAGCGGAAGTGAGGGCTACAGGCCACGGTTTCGTTGACGTTGCGGGGGTGGGCGCGGGGGTTGAGCCGGCGCTGGTGTTGCTCACCTCCGGCAGCACGGGTGCGCCGAAGGGGGTTGTGCTCACCCACGAGGCCGCCTGGTCCAACGTGCGCGCCACCGTGTCGGCGTTCCGCAGCGACACGAGCCCGACCCCGCTGGCGGGCGAGGACAAGCCGCCGAACCTCATCGCCAATCCGCTGTCGCACACCGCCGGTGTCGTCCGCCTCCTCTTCGCCCTCTACGTCGGCCGGCGGGTCGCGCTGCTGCGCAAGTTCGACGGCCGCACCGCCAAACGCCTGCTCGACCGGCACGGCATCGACGCGCTCACGCTGAACCCGACCATGCTGCGGATCCTGCTGGACGCGCTCGAACCCGGCGAGGACCTCGGAGCCGTCCGCTACGTGGGCTCCGGGACCGCGCCGCTGCCACCCGCGCTGCGGGAGGAGTTCGAGGCGCGCTTCAAGGTCCCCGTCCTGCAGGCCTACGGTCAGACCGAGGCCTTCGGCGGCATCGCGGTGGAGAGTGTCAAGGACGTTCTGGCCGGGCGGCGACGCCCCGGCTCGGTGGGTCGGGCGCTGCCGGGCGTCGAACTGCGCATCGTGACCGCCACCGGCGACGAGGCCACGCCCGGCGAGCAGGGTGAGATCCGGGCCCGCACCTCCTCGGCCACCGCCGGTTATGTGGGCGCCGATCCCGGCGAGAGCCCGCTGGACGCCGAGGGTTGGCTGCGCACCGGCGACCTCGGCCACCTCGACGCGGACGGCTACCTGTACATCACCGGCCGGCTGCGCAACACGATCATCTGCGGAGGTTTCAACGTCGTCCCCGAGGAGGTCGAGGCGGCGCTGGAGGCCGACCCGCGGGTGCGGGAGGCCGTCGTGGTGCCGCTGCCCGACGATCGGCTCGGTGAGGTCCCGGTGGCGTTGGTCGAGGCGAGTGCCACCGCGGAGGAGGTGCTGGCCGACGTCGCGGCGCGGCTGGCCCCGTACAAGCGGCCGCGCCGGGTGTTCGTGGTGCCGGAGCTGCCGAAAGTGCCCAACGGCAAGGTCGATCGCCGAGCTGTGCAGGAACTCGCCGTCGCTGCGGCCGGAACACCAGCGTGACTGACGGGCTGTCAGATCTCCAGGTCGAGCACGGTGGCCGTGTCCACGGTGGCGGCCAGCCGACGCTGGATCGACTCCAGGTGCTCGCGCCAGCAGCGGGCGGCGTTGGTCGTGTCGCCCGCCGCGATCAGCACGATCACCTGCTCGTGCGCGTCGAGGAGTTCCCCGGATCGCGACGGCTCCCGGTTGCGGGCGCGCTGGTTCTCGAACCGGGCGCTGTGCGCGTCGATCAGTTGCTGGACCAGCTCCTGGAACAGGGCCAACGCCGGGCTGCCGGCCAGTGCGACCAGAGCGGTGTGGAACCGGCCGCCGACCGCGCAGAGGATCGCTGGGTCGGTCTCGTTGCGGGTCTGCGCGAGCAGGTCGCGCAGGCTGTCCAACTGGTCCTTGCTCGGTGGGCGCACCGCGAGCTCGGCGACCGCGGCCGGTTCCAGCATCAGCCGCGCGGTGTGGACGTCGTTCAGCGTTGTGGCGTGGAACATCAGCACGTTGCCGAGGTAGCGACCGGCGACCTTGGCCGATGGCCGGTTGACTCGAGTGCCGCCGCGGCGCCCGCGCTGCACGGTGACCAGTCGCTCGGTCTCCAGGATCCGCAGCGCCTGCCGCAGCGTCGGGCGCGACACCTCGAGCTCGGCGGTCATCTCGGCCTCGGGCGGCAGCATCTCGCCCTCGGCGCGGGTACCCAGCACAATCTCCCGGCGCAGCTGCGCCGCGACGACCTCGGCCGCCTTGGGTACCGGAAGAGCCGCAGGTTCGGTCACGCGAGTCATCGTACGGGCGGCTGAGCGATGCGCCTGTCCGTACGTGTCCGATACGCCGACTCCGCGACGTTGGAACCGTTGCTGCGCGCGGCCGAGAACCTCGGCTACGACGGGTTCTGGATCACCGAGCCGTGGGGCGTCGACGCGTTCGCCGTGCTCGGCTGGTGCGCCGCCCGGACCCGACGCATCGCGCTCGGCACGCACGTCGCGTCGGTGTTCGCCCGCACCCCGGCCGCGACCGCCGCGGCCGCGGCCACCATGGCGAGCCTCTCCGACGGGCGCTTCCGGCTCGGGCTGGGCACGTCCGGACCGAACGTCGTCGAGGGTTGGCACGGTGTGCCGTTCGAACGACCCGTCGAACGGATCCGGGACACCGTCGCGGTGCTGCGCGCGGTGGTGGCCGGCGAGAGGGTTGCGTACGCCGGCGCCACGGTCACGGTCCCGCTCGGCACGCACCGCGCACTGCGCACGGCGTTGCCCAACAAGGTGCCGCCGGTGCCGGTCTACGTGGGCGCGCTCGGCGACCGTAACCAACGGCTGACCGCTGAGCTGGCCGACGGCTGGGTTCCGACCCCGTACTCACCCGACCACGACGCAGAGCTCGCTGCTGCATTCCGCACGGCGTCGGCCGGTCGCGCCGTCGCGGTCGCGCCCACCTGCCCGGTTGCGGTCGGCCCGGACCTGCCCGCGTTGTGGGATTTGGAACGGGGCTGGTCCGCGTTGTACCTGGGCGGCATGGGCGAGTTCTACGCCGCCGCGGCCCGGGCGATGGGACACGGCGCGATGGTCGACGAAGTGCGGGAGCGGTGGTCGGCCGGCGACCGGCGTGCGGCGAAGGCCGCCGTGGACGCCGGATACGCCGATGCCGTCGGACTGTTCGGCTCCCGCGACCGCATCCGCGAACGGGCGGCCCGCTACGTCGCGGCCGGCGTCGACGAACTCGTGCTCGAGCTGCGCAAGCCGGATCTGCCCGACCAGCTCGACGACCTGCGCGCAGTGCGGGAGGCGTTGTCGTGACCGAAACCCTGCCCCCGGAGGAGTTCACCGAGCTGGCCTACTCCGTGGCCGACGGCGTGGCGACCGTGACGTTGAACCGGCCGGACCGCCGCAACGCCTGGTCCGGGCGGATGGCCGTCGAGTACCGCTGGGCGCTGCACCACGCGGACATCGACTCCGGCGTCCGCGCTGTCGTGCTCACCGGCGCGGGCCGCGACTTCTGCGTCGGTGCGGACAGCGGAGCGCTGGACGCCATCAACTCGGCCAACGGCGCCTACACCCCGGAGAAGCTGCCGCTGCCGCCCTACCCGGACGGTGCGCCGGAGGGGATGCGGCGCAATCACCTCGTCCCGCTGCTGATCTCCACCCCCGTCGTGGCCGCGTTGCACGGGGCCTGCGCCGGTGCCGGCTTCGTGCTGGCCACCTACTGCGACTTCCGGTTCGCCGCCACGGATTGCCGCATCACGACCTCGTTCGCCAAGCTGGGCCTGCCTGCGGAGTACGGGATCGGCTGGCTGTTGCCCCGTCAGATCGGACTGACGAACGCCGCTACGTTGCTCTACACCGCCGAGGTCTGCGATGGGGCGCGGGCCCGCGAGCTCGGTTGGGTGCAACAAGTCGACACCGATGTGCTGCCCATGGCGGCGGAGTTCGCCCGGCGGCTCGCCCGGCACAGTTCGGGGGAGTCGCTGCGCACGATGAAACGGGCGTTGATGATCGACGCCTGGGGCTCGTTCGACGGCGCGTACACCCGCTCGGTCGAGGAGATGAATGCGGCGCTGAAGCACGCGGACATGCGCGAGGGTCTGGCCGCGCTGAGAGAGAAACGGGCCCCGGACTTCCTGCGCGGAGCTTGAGGTGGACCTCGGTCTGGCCGGTGCCGCGGCCTGCGTCGTCGGTGGCACCCGGGGGATGGGGCGAGCCTGCGCGGAACGCCTCGCCGGTGAGGGCGCCCGGGTCGCCGTGCTGGCCCGCGACGGTGCGGCTGCCGCCGAGGTGGCCCGGGAACTCGGTTCGGAATGCCTCGGCCTGGCCGCCGACATCGTCGATTCCGCCGCGGTGGACGCAGCTTTCGTCGCGATCGCCGACGCCTGGGGCGAGTTGAACACGCTGGTCGTGGCCGCCGGACCGCCGACTCAGCGGGTGCGCTGGTACGAGGTCACCGACGCGGACTGGCTCGCCGCCTACGACCTCGGGGCGCTGGGGCCGGTGCGTTGCCTACGGGCCGCGCTTCCCTTGCTGCGCAGGGCGTCCTGGGCCCGAGCGGTCGTCCTGGGCGCCATGTCCACCCGCGCGCCCGGGTCGGAACGTATCGCGTACACCTCGACCAAGGCCGCCCTGGCCATGCTGACCAAGCAGATCTCCATCGACCTGGCACCCGAGCAGATCCTGGTGAACACCGTCTCGCCGGGCGCTGTGTTCACCGACCAATTGCGTGCCAAACGGGATCACGATGCGCCAGGGGTGCCCGACGACCCGGACGCACTGATGGAGTGGATCGCCACCCGGGGTGGCTTCCGCGCGCAGACCGGGCGCATCGGCCTGCCGCACGATGTCGCCGACGTCGTGACGTTCCTGGCCTCGCCCCGGAACAACTACGTGACCGGCGCGAACCTCAACGTCGACGGTGGCAGCGGGTTCCTCTGAATGCAACCCGTGCGGATCCCGCCATCGCGCATGGATTTTTTTTCAGGACGGCTTGATGCCGAGGAAAACGAGATCCTGCAGCGTGCTGGGCAGGTTCCGGATCATGATGGCTCCGCTCAGCCGGCGCGGGATGGTCACCACCCGGGCATCGCGTTGCACGGCGGCGGTGAGTTGCCGGGCCACGTCGGCCGGGGTCAGCACCGGCAGCACCCGGGCCAACCGGCGCGATACCGCGGCGATCCTCGCCGACTGCCGCGCCTGTTCCATCATGTGCGTCCCGGCCACCTCGCCGAACGTGGCCAGCGTGGTGCGCACCCCGGTGCCCTTCAGATCGCGCTGCAGGACGGACGTGTAGTGGTGCAGCGCTGCCTTGCTGGCACCGTAGAGGGCGAGCTCCGGGACCGCGCTCACCGCGGCCAGCGTCGAGATGTTGACCAGATGGCCGCGGCGGCGGGCGAGCATTCCCGGCAACACAGCCCGGCACAGTTCCATCGGCGCCACCGCATTGACGTCCATCAGCAGCCTCGCGTCGCCGAATTCCGCTTGCTGGGCGGGGGAGACCGCGGTCAGAGCGGCGTTGTTGACCAGCACGTCCAGCGGTCCGTGCCCGGCCTCGACCTCGGCGATCAGGCGGCGCAACCGGTCCGGGTCGGACAGGTCGGCGACCACGGCGCGGGCACCGAGTTCGTCGGCGACCGCGGCCAGGCGGTCCTTGTCGCGACCGAGCAAGGTCAACCGCGCGCCCCGCGCGGCGAACTCCCGGGCGATCTCGACCCCGATCCCGTGCGAGGCGCCAGTGATCAGGGCGTGCGTCCCGGACAGCTGCACGGCGCCTCCTGCGGCTTGTGGTGGCCATCACGGCTTACCGCTATATTAGGTAGCGATTTATCGTGCCGGGAAGGGTGTCGACTCGATGAGCCAGGAAGCGGCCCTTGCGAGCTACCAGGAACAGCTCGACGACGAGCTGTGCACCTGGCCGCGCGACTCGGCGCTGTTCACCCGGGCCAACGCCAACGACCAGTGGCCGCGTCCGATCACCCCGCTGACCCAGGAACTCATCGCGCTGCCGCAGGAACGCGGTCTCGGGGTTGCGTTCGCCGACGAACTGGGAGTCGCACCCGACCACGGTGACTGGACCTGGAACGCCGTGTTCTACGGCTGGTTCACCTATACCGTCGAGCCCGCGGCGGCGATGGCCGACAATCTGCCCGGTTACTCGCGAGCCGGAGTCTACGGCGATTACTTCGGCGTGGTCGAGGATCCGGACGCACCGCGGACGGCCCAGGCCAGGAGCGCCGGGCCGCTGAGGTTGGCGCGGATCGGCTTCAACTTCGTCCGCGCATTGCGCACCTACCCCAAACGCTCGCAGGCCTACCGCGCCGAGGCGCACGCGCGGCTACGGCGCGATCTGTCCCTCGACTGGTCGACCGCACCCGCCGCGGAGCTGACCGCTCGACTGCGGGCGCACCACGACGAGGCCGTGCGCTACCGCGTCCCGCACGTGCTGGCCAGCGTGATCTCGGCGCCGTTGTTCAAGCAGGTCAACGAAGCCGCCGCGAAGTTCGCGGGTCCGGACGCCCAGTCCCTGGTGACCTCGGCCGTCACCGGCCTGGGCGGCATCCACATGCGCGAGGCCACCGCCGCGCTCGGCGAGGTCGCCCACGGCCGGATGGACCGCGAGTACTTCCTCGACCAGTACGGCTTCCGCGGGTTCAACGAGTTCGAGCTGTCGGCCAACCCGTGGCGCGACGACCCGGCCACGGTCGACCGGCTCGTCGCCGGCGCGGCGGCGGCTGACCGAGCCGAACAGACCGCGGCGACCCGGGCGCGGGCGCGCGCCGCGCTGCGGCAGGCCGCTGGGCCGCGCTGGCTCGTGTTCGGTCGGCTGCTCGGCCTGGCGGAGACCCACATCCGGTGGCGGGAGAACGGCAAGGTGCCGATGGCACTGGCCACCCACTCGATCCGGTTGGTGGTCCGGGAAGCCGGACGACGGCTGGCGGAAACTGGCCGACTGGCGGCCGCCGCCGACGTGCACTTCCTGCGCCTGTGCGAACTGCTCGGCGAACTCGATGGAACCCCGGTCGAGGACCTGGCCGCCCGGGTCGCCCGCCGACGACGGACCCACGCGTTGGCCGCCGACCTGCCGTTGCCGGAGATGATCGACGCCCGACCCGGGGCGTTGTCGGTGATCACCGCGCAGCGGTGGCGTTCGTTGGGCGTCCTGCCCCCGGCCGCCACGAACACCGCGACCGATCGACTGGTCGGCGCGGCCGGCTCCCCCGGCCGGGTCACCGGCCGGGCCCGGATCGTGTTCGACCCGGACGAGGTGGAACTCGACGACGGGGACGTGATTGTCGCCTGCGGCACCGATCCGGCCTGGGCTGCGCTGTTCTTCCAGGCCGCGGCGGTGGTCGTCGACGTCGGTGGCCCGATGTCGCACTCCGCGATCGTGGCCCGCGAGATCGGGATCCCCTGTGTGGTCAACGTGAAGCACGGAACCACCCTGATCCGGGAGGGCCAGCAGATCACCGTCGACGGCGACAGCGGCGAGGTTCTGCTGACCACCACGGCGGCCTGACGGTCAGTCAGGCAGCCCACTGGCCGGTCCGATCGCGGGCCGTGAGATGTTCAGGAGCATGGTGAACAACGCGCCCGCCGGGTCCGATGTCGTCGTCTGCGAGCCGCTGCGCACGCCCGTCGGGGCCTTCGGTGGTTCGTTGGCGCCGCTGGCGGCCCACGAACTCGCCGCCACCGTGATCCGCGCGCTGGTCGAGCGCACCGGATTGCCCGTCGACCGCATCGACGACGTCGTGCTCGGCAACTGCTACCCGACGATGGACGCCCCGGCGATCGGTCGGGTCGCGGCCCTGGACGCCGGGTTGCCGGTCACGGTCACCGGGTTGCAACTCGACCGGCGGTGCGGATCGGGTCTGCAGGCCGTGCTCTACGCGGCGATGCAGGTCGGCACCGGTGCCTGCGAGATCGTGCTGGCCGGGGGCGCGGAGTCGATGTCGAACGCCGCGTTCTACTCGACGTCGATGCGCTGGGGCGCCAAGGGAGCGGGCGGCGTGATGCTGCACGACGCACTGGCCCGCGGCCGGGTCACCGCCGGCGGGGTCAACCACCCGGTGCCCGGCGGGATGCTGGAGACCGCCGAGAACCTGCGCCGCGAGTACTCCATCGCCCGGGTCGAGCAGGACGAGTTCGCGGTGGAGAGCCACCGTCGGGCCACCGCGGCGCGCGACGGCGGGTTGTTCGCCGAGGAGATCGTCCCGGTCACCGTGCCCGGGCGAAAGGGCTCGGTCCTCGTCGACGCCGACGAGCACATCCGCCCGGACTCGAACCTCGAGGCCCTGGCGAAGCTGAAGCCGGTGCTCGGTCGCAGCGACCCGGAGGCAACCGTCACGGCGGGCAACGCCTCGGGTCAGAACGACGGCGCGGCGATCTGCGTCGTGACCAGTCGGGCGACCGCCGAGGAGCTCGGCCTGCGGCCACTGGTGCGACTGGTGTCCTGGGCGGTGGCCGGTGTTCCCCCGGCAACCATGGGCATCGGGCCGGTTCCGGCGACTGCGAAGGCGCTGTCGGCGGCGGGGTTGAAGCTCGCGGACATCGACCTGATCGAGCTCAACGAGGCCTTCGCCGCCCAGGTGCTGGCCTGCACCCGGGAGTGGGGCTTCACGCGGGAGGACTTCGCGCGGATGAACGTCAACGGCTCGGGCATCTCGATGGGCCACCCGGTCGGGGCCACGGGCGGACGCATCCTGGCCACCCTCTCCCGGGAGATGCAGCGCCGCGGCGCCCGCTACGGGCTCGAGACCATGTGCATCGGCGGCGGCCAGGGACTGGCCGCGATCTTCGAACTGGCCTGACGTGACCCGGGTCACCTGAATTTTTCGCTGATCAACGGTGCGAGACGATCACTGCCTGGGTAGGGCACGGGGCGGAGTGGGCGAAGTTGTGAAGGAGTAGCCCGGCATGACAAGTTCCGGAATCGATCCCGCTGTTAATTTAAGCGCCCCGACGGAAGTTTCGAGCGGCCCTCCCGCATGGTGCTCGGCGCGCAATCCGCTGATCGCCGGGCCGACCTGGTTGGTCGGCTACGCCTTGGGTCGGACGGTTCGGCTGTCGCGAGCCGCGCTGCACCTGTTGCTGCGGGACGGATCCTGGCTGGACCTGTCCGCGCGGCCCGCGTGGACCGAGCTGTCCGATGAACTGTCCCGAGCGGTTGCGGGGCGGACCGGCCCCGCGAACTGGCCGCGAACCGGCTGAGCAATCTGGCAGGCAATCAGGCCGCGGCCCGGATCAGGGCGGCGCCCAACCTCGACAGGTCGTCGGTGCCCGCCAAGTCGCGCAACGCGCGGGTCGAGGAAGGCAGATCGAGGCCACGGGCGGCGTCGCGCACCTTCTCGTCGACGTAGGGACGCAGCCACGGCCAGACCGCCTGCGCCTCGCGCAGGTAGATGTGCGCGCCGGTCGGGCCGATGCCGGGAATCTGCTGCAGCGCCTCGGCGACGCGGTGGGGTTCTTGGCCCGCGTCCTGGGCCAATCGGCGCAGGTCACCTCGGTGGTTGTCCAACAACCACTGCGCGGCCTCGCCGAGTCTGGTCGCGGTGCTCTCGTCGTAACGGCGGTAGTGCCCGCGGGTCAGCGCGTCGACGCGATGCTGCCAGGTCGCGGCGTTCATCCGCCGCGGCGTCCGGTATCCGGCGCCGAGCAACTCACGGGTCCCGGCCACCGCCAGATCGGCGCTGATCGGCTTGCTCAGCAAGGTGACCAGCACCAGCAACTGATACAGCGGCGCGGGCTTGTCGCGCAGCCGGATCCCGACCTGTGCCGCGTAGGTGATGCCGTGCTCCTCGAGCAGTTCGTTCACGCGCTTGCGGTCGGTCGTGCCTGTCATCGCTCACCTTCATTACCGTCTGGTCGCCTGCTCGGCCACCCGGTTTCCGGTCCCCGAACGCCGTGGGGCTCAGGCCCGCCGGGTGTGCTCCGGGGACGTGCCGTATGTGCGTCGGTAGGCGGTGGCGAACCGGTCGGCTCGGGAGAAGCCCCACCGCAGGGCGATGTCGCGCACCGCGTCGGAGGTCTCGGGATCGGCGGCCGCGAGTTCCCGGTGCGCCGCCTCGAGCCGGGTCCGGCGCAGGTAGGCGATGGGGGTTGTCTCCAGGTGCTGGTGGAACGCCGCGCGGATCGCGCGCGGCGAGGTCCCGGCGGAGTGCGCGATGTCGGTCAGGTTGATCGGCAAGGAGATGTTGGCGTCGATGAAGGCTACGGCTCGGCGAACGGCGGCGGGGTGCACGGAGCCCGGACCGGGAACGTATCCGCGGGTCATCGTGGTGTTCGGGAACGTCGTGACGATCGCCGTGAGGATGGTGTCCACGACCTCCCGGTTCACCAGTGGATTGGCCAGCACGCTGTCCGTGGCGCGCAGTTCGTGGTACGCCATTGCCGCCAAGGCCGCGTAGACCTCGGCGCCGCGCGCCGACACAGGGGCCGCTCCGGTGAACTGCAGTGGCATCCCGCCGTCGAGGCCGAACAAGGCCGCGGCGCTGCGCCCCACCTCGGACCACGGCAGTCGGAGAAGCAGCAGGTCGGTGTCGGTCCACTCGGCCGCGACCGACTCGTGCTGCGGGCACAGCACGGTGTCCCCGCGGGTGGCGGAGATCTCGCCCGCATGCGGCATCCGGTGGCGCACCTGGCCGTCCAGGTAGGTGCCGAGGCACAGCTGCACCGGCGGCTCGACCTGGGCGCTGCCAGGTAACCCCGCGACGGCCAACCGGTCGAGCCCCAGGACGCCGGCCTCGGCCGCCTCCACCCGGAGTCGGCCTGGGCCGCTCCCTGCGGTGTGCCGTGTCAGCACCCGTGCGTACTTCTGGTCCACGAGGTCGAGAGCTTCGTCGGCGCTTTCGGCGAAGAACGCGGCGCGTCTGATGAAGACGTCCATGCCGATGGCCTTCCCGAGCACTGGGTGGCGAACCCTCCAGGTGTGAGCCGTGGGCCAGGCCCGGCTCGACGATCTGACATCAGGTCAGAAACGCGGGAATTCATGTCTTCGCCGGCGACGGGTAGACCCCTCACAACGGTTCTGACCGCCGGCAGACGGCAGTCGGAATTTCTGGATCTTTCCCGTAGCGCCCCAGGAGGTTCGTCTTGTCCACCGACGCCATTGTCATGCTCCGTGAGGACCACAAGGAGATCCGTCGGCTGTTCCGCGACGTGCGGGCGCTCGGTCCGGAGGCGACGGCGTCCAAGGCCCGCCTGGCGCAGCAGATCCTCGAGGCGCTCACGGTCCACACCTACATCGAGAACGAGATCATGTACCCGCGGATGCGCAAACTCGTGCCGGACGTCGACGCGGAGATTCTCGAGTCCTATGAGGAGCATCACGTCGCGGATGTTCTCGCTACCGAACTCGCGGCGATGCCCCCTGAGGCGGACCATTTCGACGCCAAGTTGAAGGTGCTCATGGAGAACGTCGAGCACCACATCGAGGAGGAGGAAGGGAACTGGTTCCCCACGGTCCGTGAGGCGCTCGGCCGCAACGTGTTGCAGGAGATCGGCCAGGAGATGCTCGAGGCCCGCGAACGCGCCCCCCGGCACCCGGCCCAACCCGGTGCGCTGAAGAAGGCCGTACACGCCCTGCTGGGCTGAGCCCGCGATTCGTGATCCGGCCCGGTCTGGCCACTGCGGCCGCCGTGCACGACGAACGGGAGCGCTGAGGCGACATGCGAGGACAAGCAGAGGCAGCCACGACCCGCATCGGGACCGAACCGGCCGTGGACGACGGGCTCGAGGTGCTGTGCGCGGATCACCGCCGCCTGCAGGAACTGCTGGCCGAACTCGGTTCGGACTCCGGCAGCCGTTCGGCGAACGTCTACGGGCGTCGGCGCGCTGCCGACGCGCTGGTGGCGGAACTGCGCGCACACCTCGCGGCAGAGGACCGGTGCCTGCACCCGATGCTCGGAGAACTGCGCAGCGACGGACGAGCGTCGATCGAGCGAGAAACCGCGGACCGCGAAAAAATGGCGGACTTCATGGACACACTGCTCGGGGCCGGCCCGATGGAGAACACGTTCGCGCCGGCCGCGGCGCACCTGCTCGGCCACGTCGAGCGGCACATCGCCCGGCAGGAGGAGACGTTGTTCCCGCTGCTGTTCGAGTCCGCCGGTCCGGACCAACTCGCCGCGCTGGGCGAACAATTGCGGCAGGCCAAGGCAGGGACGACGCCGGAATTGGACGGCGAGCCCCCGGGGTAGATCCCGGATGTGAACTGACCCGACGTGGCCTCAGGACAGCTGCGGCTCAGTGCAGTCGGACGCCCCAGCGGGCAACGGTGCGCTCACCCGGCGCCAGGCGGATCAGCCCGTCCCCGGTGGCCAGCGCATTCGGCGGCGCGGTCATCGGCTCGCAGGCCAGCCCGAGTCGCCTACGGTCGGGCCGCAGTGTGTCCCCGGTGAAGATCTGCAGGACCGAGTAGGTGGAATCGGCCCACAGTTCCACGGTGGCGCCGTCGGCCCCGGTCAGTCGGGCCGTGGCCCGGCCTTCGGCGTCGCGGCTCAGATCGCTGAAGGGTGTGTCGATCCGTTGCGGCCCGATCGCTCGGCCGACTCGGAAATCCAACTCGCTGCCGGCGACCGGGTGACAGCCGCCGGGCACCCGGTTCGGGGTGTCGGTGTCGATCCAGGTGCGCGCGTCCAGCGTCAGAGTGGCGGCGTCGACCGGGCCGGTGCCCGGCGAGAGGTACGGGTGCTGCCCGGTCGCGTACGGGCAGTCGGTGGATCCCACGTTGACGGCCGTGGTGGTGACGGCGAGGCCCTCGACGCTCAGGGCGTACTCGATCCGCGCGTCGAGCGCGAACGGGTAGCCCGGCGTCGGGTGCAGTCGGACACCGAGGAGGACGCGGTCCGGATCACGTTCCAGGCAACTCCAGGGCCGCCAGCGCAACAGCCCGTGAATGGCGGCGTGATTTCCCGGGTCCTCGAGGGGGAGTTGGTAGTCCACGCCGTCGAACCGGTACCGGCCGTCGGCGACCCGGTTCGGCCAGGGGATCAGCACGGCCCCATGGCCGCCGTCGCAGATGGCAGCCTCCGGATAGGGATCGAGCACGTCGCGTTGGCCGACCCGGTAGGTCCGGATCCCGGCGCCCACCTCGACGACCGTCGCCCGCTGGTCGACGTACTGGAGCTCGAACTGTTGACCCGACGGCGCGCCGTTCACCTCGCCGGACCCCCCTTCACCAATCGCATCTGATCCGCGCGGTCAGACGACCGCGGACAAAGCCATCACAGCCCCGAACCCCACCACCGAGACGGCGGTCTCCATCACCGACCAGGTCTTGAACGTCTGACCCACCGTCAGCCCGAACAGCTCCTTCACCAGCCAGAAGCCGGAGTCGTTGACGTGCGACAGGAAGAGCGAGCCGGCCCCGATAGCCAACGCCAGCAGCGCGGTGTGAGTGCCCGTCAGGTTTCCGGCCAGCGGGGCGACGATTCCCGCCGCGGTGATCGTCGCCACCGTTGCGGACCCGGTCGCCAGCCGCAGCGCGACCGCGATCAGGTAGCCGAGCAGCAGCACCGACAGATGCGCCCCGTGCGCGAACTTGGCCACCGAGTCGCCCACCCCGGCCCCGATCAGGCTCTGCTTGAACCCGCCGCCGGCCCCGACGATGAGGATCACGGAGGCGACCGGTGCGACCCCGGCGGACAGCCGGGCCGAGATCTCCGAACCGGTCAGGCCGACCGCCCGACCGAAGCTCAGCATCGCCAGCAGCACCCCGACGGTCAGCGCAATCAACGGTTCGCCGATGAAGTCCAGGACCTTTCGGGCCGGCGGCGGGCTGCCGGTGTCCCAGGCGATGTCCGCCGCCGCCTTGCCCAACATCAGCACCACCGGGCAGAGGATCGTGCCGAGCGTCGCCGGGAAGCTCGGCCGCCGCTGCGGTTCCGGGGTGGTGTCCTGGGCCGTTCCGCCGCGCGGACCGGGCACCTTCGGCGCCGAGGCCATCACCGGTACCCAGCGCGCCAGCACGAATCCCAGCAGCGGGCCGCAGAGCACCACGGTCGGGATCGCGACCAGGATGCCCAGTGCCAGCGTCGTGCCCAGTTGGGCGTGCACTGCGGAGATCGCGATCAATGGCCCGGGGTGGGGCGGGATCAGCCCGTGCAGAACCGAGAGCCCAGCCAGCGCCGGGATCGCCACCCGCATCAGCCGAGCACCGGAGTGGTCGGCGACCAGGACGATCACCGGCAGCAGCAGGACCAGCCCGATCTCGAAGAACATCGGCAACCCGATGATCACCGCGACCAGCGCCAGCGCCCACGGCAGCAGGACCTCCCGCGTGCGCGACAACAACGTCTCGACGACCCGGTCCGAACCGCCGGAGTCGGCCAGCAGTCGGCCGAGCATCGCCCCCAGGGCGATCAGCAGGCCGACCTCCTGAAGCGTCGAACCCACCCCGGACTCGAAGTTGCTCACGACCTTGTCCGCCGGAACGCCCGCGGCGAAACCGACCAGCATCGAACCGACCAGCAGCGCCAGGAACGGGTGCAGCTTGCCCACGACGATCGCCGCGACGATGACGATGATGCCGCCGAGGGTGACCGCGATCAGGCGCGTGTCGTGGGAGTTCCACGGCGCGCCACCGATCACGGCGGCGAAGTGAACAGCGTGGTCAGGCATCGGCCCGACGCAGCCTGGCGATGATCTCGTCTGCCGTCTGCGCGGCGGTGCCGGTGACCTCGACGGTGATCGCGTCCTCGTCGGGGCCGAGCGGCTCCAGGTCGGCGAACTGGGAGTCCAGCAGGGCGGCCGGCATGAAGTGACCGGTGCGCGCCACCAGGCGGTCGCCGATCCGTTCCCTGCTGCCCGCCAGGTGGACGAACACGACGCCGGGGCCGCGCAGCACATCCCGGTAGCGGCGTTTCAACGCTGAGCAGGTCACGATGCCTGGCTCACCCGCGGCGCGGCGTTCGGCGATCCAGGCGGCGATGCGCTCCAGCCACGGTGCCCGGTCGGCGTCGTCCAACGCGTGGCCGGCGGCCATCTTGGCGATGTTGGCCGGCGGGTGCAGGTCGTCGCCCTCGGCGAACGGCCAACCGAGCCGCCCGGCCAGCAGGGCTGCCACGCTCGACTTGCCCGACCCGGAGACGCCCATCAGGACCAGCACTCGCGCAGGGACGGCCTCGGTAGTCGCATCAGCAGCTGAACCGGCCAAGCTGTCCACACCTCCGCGTCGCGACGGGTGACGAGCGGTCCGATTCTGCCCGTGCCGGACTTACCCCGATCGAGCGGCTGCGCGAACGAGGTCCTTACGCCGCAGCCGACTCAACTCAGCGATCGGTGAACCCGCCAGCCGCGCGAGCAGATCGGCTGGGTCGTCGTAGATGGCCAATGCGCCCGCTTCCCGCAGAGCCGCCTCCGAGATCCCGCCGCACAGCACCGCGACGCAGGCCACACCGGCCCGTTTCGCGGCGTGGACGTCCCAGACGGTGTCTCCGACCATCAGCGCCCGGTCGGCGGTGGTTCCGGCCGCGTCCAGGGCCGCGTGCACCAGGTCCGGGTTCGGCTTGGTCGCGTCCACGTCGCCGGAGTCGGTCATCGCGTCGATCACGTCGTCGGCGCCGATCGCGGCGCGCAGATGCACCGCCTCGGCCGAGGAACAGCTGGAGGCCAGCACCACGCGGTGACCGGCCTGCGCGACCGCGCGCAGCAGGTCGGCGGCACCCGGCAGCGCGACCAGTCCGTGCAGATCGGGTGCGTAGAAGTGGGTGTGCGCCTCGTCGAGCCGACGGGCCAGCTCCGGATCGAGGTCGTCGCCGAGGATCGCGGGCAGGAACTGGTCCGTGCCCTTGCCGACGGTGGCATGGAGCCAGCTCATCGGGATGGTGATGTCCTCGGTTCGAAACGCCCGCCACCAGGCAACGGTATGCAGGTAGTTGGTGTCGACGAGAGTTCCGTCGACGTCGAACAGAACAGCGGTGCGATCAGCCATACCCGACCCCTACCCGGAGAGAACGACGCGGACCCAGGGGCCGGATTCCGCGACTCAGGCGGCACCCGCCGTCGGCTCGTCCAGCAGGCCGGCGCGCAGTTGGGTCAGGATCCGGTTGAGCAGACGCGAGACGTGCATCTGCGAGCAACCGAGTTGTCGGCCGATCTCGACCTGCGTGCAGTCCTGGTAGAAGCGCAGCTCGAGCAGTCGGCGGTCGCGGTCGTCGAGTTCGGCCAGCAGCGGCCGCAGCGCGTTGCAGTCCACCAGCAGGTCCATCACGGGGTCCTTCGAGCCGAGCATGTCGGCCAGGCTGAAGGACTCGTCGCCGTCATGCCCCACCGGCGCGTCCAGCGACGCGGTGGTGAAGTTGTCGTCGGCCGCCTCGGCCTCGGCGACCAGGGACTCGGGCAGGCCGCAGTGCTCGGCCAACTCGGTCATCGTGGGCGCCCGGTTCAGCTTGTGCGTGAGTTCCTCGGCGGAGCTGCGCAGCACCGCCTTGGCCTCCTGCAGTCGGCGCGGCAGCCGCACCCAGCGGCGCTTGTCGCGGAACCAGCGGCGGATCTCGCCCTGGACGGTCGGGCGGGCGAACGAGACGAAGTCGCTGCCCCGGTCGACGTCGAACCGGTCGACCGCGAGGACCAGGCCCAGGTAGCCGACCTGGCGCAGTTCCTCGACGTCGACGGCCTGGTTGGCGTACTGCGCGGCCAACCAACGGACCAGTCCGGTGTGTCGACTGACCAGGGTCTCGCGAATCCGGTCGCGGTCGGCGGGTTGCGCCGTGCGGAGCATTCGGAACAGGTCCCCGTCGGTGAGTTCGGCCAGAGTTCGACCGGGCGGACCGAATGCGCGGGCTTCCGCGGCGGCAGCCGAACGGGTAGCGGTCTTGGTGCTGGTAATCACGGGCGTTTCCCTCCGTACTGCGGACCTTGGCCGGCTGTGTGACCGAGGCCCGTCGGGGCAGACCGATCTCGTACCCCGACATATCGATCACTAGGTCGCCGGCGGGCAGGGCAAACGACATCGCGCGGCCGAAATCCGCAGCGTCCGGAACCGGGCGCAGGCTCTGTGACGGTTCCCACACCAGGCCCGGACCAGCGAGGCAGGCCCGGCCAGCGAGACAGGAGAGTCAGTGGGTGGATCGTTCGAGCGCGACAGCAGCTATCTGAGCGACCGGGTCACCGCCGACGGCCGCGACGGTTGGCCGGTCGAAGCCGGTCGCTACCGGTTGGTCGTCGCCCGGGCCTGCCCCTGGGCGCACCGCGCGGTGATCGTGCGGCGACTGCTCGGGCTGGAGGACGCCCTGTCGATGGGCATCGCCGGGCCGACCCACGACGAACGCAGTTGGACCTTCACGCTGGACCGCGACGGCCGTGATCCCGTGCTCGGCATCCACCGTCTCCGGGAGGCTTTCCTGGCCCGCGACCCCGGCTACGCCAAGGGCATCACAGTGCCGACGATCGTCGACGTGCCCAGCGGCAAGGCGGTCACCAACGACATCGGCACGATCACCGAGGACCTTGCCCACGAGTGGGTCGCCCTGCACCGCCCCGGCGCGCCGGACCTGTGGCCGCAAGACCTGCGGGCCGAGATCGACGAGGTCAACGAGGTCGTCTACGCCGACGTGAACAACGGCGTGTACCGGTGCGGTTTCGCGACCGAGCAGAAATCCTACGAGCAGGCCTACGACCGCTTGTTCGCGCGCCTGGACTGGCTGTCCGAACGTCTGCGCACCCAGCGGTACCTGGTAGGCGACACGATCACCGAGGCCGACGTCCGGTTGTTCCCGACCCTGGTCCGCCTCGACGCGGTCTACCACGGGCACTTCAAGTGCAACCGCAACAAGCTGACCGAGGACCCCGTGCTTTGGGCCTACGCACGCGACCTGTACCAAACCCCGGGCATCGGTGACACGGTCGACTTCGTCCAGATCAAGCAGCACTACTACCAGGTGCACCGGAACGTGAACCCGACCGGGATCGTGCCCGCCGGGCCGCAACTGTCGGGCTGGCTGGACCCCCACGGTCGGGACTCCCTCGGGGGACGACCGTTCGGTTCCGGGACCGCTCCCGCGCCTCCCGAACCGGCCGAACGGGTCCCGGTGGAGAACGCGCCGCGGCCCTACTGAACCAACGTGCTGACCGGGCCGGCTCAGGCGGCTGCGGCGTCGTCGGTGAGCCCGGCGCGCAACCGGTCGTGGATGCCTGCCAACACCCGGGAGATCTGCATCTGCGAACAGCCGAGCTCCTGCCCGATCTGGCTCTGGGTCCGTTCCTGGTAGTAGCGCAGGTGCAGGATCAGGCGGTCGCGGTCGCTCAGTTCCTCGACCAAGGGCTTGAGTGCGTCGCAGTCGACCAGGAAGTCCAGTCGAGTGTCCGGAAAACCGACAGTGTCGGCGATCGTGAATGTCTCCTCGCCGTCGTGGCCGGCGGGGGCGTCCAACGAGACTGGGGCGAAGGTGTCCTGCGCCGCCGCAGCCTCACGGACCAGCGGTTCGGGCAGGCCGAGGTACTCGGCCAGTTCGGCGTCATTCGGCACGCGGTGCAGGTCGTGCGTCAACGTCTCGGCCGCGACGCGAATCGCTGCCTTGTTCTCCTGGATGCGCCGGGGCATCCGTACCCACCGACGCTCGTCGCGGAAGTATCGGCGGATCTCGCCCTGCACGGTCGGCCGGGCGAACGAGACGAATTCGTACCCGCGGTCGACGTCGAACCGGTCGATGGCCGTGACCAGGCCCAGGTACCCGACCTGCCGCAGATCCTCCACGTCGACCGGGTTGTTGGCGTACTGTCCGGCGAGCCAGCGGACCAAGCCGCTGTGTCGGGTCACCAACGCCTCGCGGATCGCTTCGGCCTGCGCCCCGGACGCTTCCCGCAGGTCCTGGAACAACTCCTCATCCGAGCGGGCGGGCAGGTCCGCGTTCAGACGCTGCGCCGCAGCGGAGTGGGCGGACCAGTGACCGATGCGGTTGGCGAGCTTCATCAAACATCCGTCTTCCTTACTGTTGCAGGCCGATTGTGTGACCCACCGGGCGGGCGACCGAGGTTGTCGGTGCCACCCCCTTGATTCGGCTTGTTCGGCCGCGTGGGATGGCAAACCGCCCGCGGCGCCTCGATCTGGTGCAGTTCGGGATTTTGCCGTTGCCGACGATTTTCGGCCTCCGATTCGGACCCCCCAGCTGGGTATCCCGCACTCGAGGGCTGGGTGTGAACCAGCTCGGAGTCGACAAGGGAGGACTTGGCAATGGCCGACGGAACTCGTGGATTCGCAAGCATGGACGCCGAGCGGCAACGCCGGATCGCCAGCCAGGGCGGCAAGGCCAGCGGCGGCAACTTCGCCAACGACCCGCAGCGCGCCCGCGAGGCCGGGCGCAAGGGCAACCAGGCGCAACCCACCGAGGCGAAGGCTGAAGGTGGTCGGCGCAGCCATCAGAACCGCTGAGGTCTGATTCGGCCGGCCCGCCCGGGTAGGCCAGGAGGAGACGATGAACGAAGGGAGAAATGTGTCTGAGAGCACGACGAACGACGCACCGACGACCACGGCCCCGAAGGGTGCGCAGGCCACCTCGATGCTCCCGAACGAGGCCCGGATGCAGTCGCGGAAGGGTTCGCTCCTGCAGGTGGCGGCTCGATCTCTGCGCGGGGTTCTCGGCGGTGTCGTGCACCTTGCCGGGGCCGGGTTCCGGTGGATCACAGCTAGGGGCGAGGCCGGGACGCCCTCGGGGGACGGCGCGACGCGGGACGTCGTCCTGCCCCCGCAGGACACCGCGACGGCGGCCGGGTCGCAGCTGCACCAACCGGGTGAGGGCGTGTTCCCGATCCCGCGCTACGACGAACTCTCCGCCGGCGACGCGGTCACCGCGGTGCGCACCCTTTCCGACTTGGCGCATGTTCAGGCGGTCTCCCGCCATGAGCGCAACAACAAGGCACGCTCCACGGTGATCAGCGCGATCGAGGAGCGGGTCGCGGACCTGTCGGCCCGGGCCTGACTGGCAGAAATGGAGCACCGGCATGGGAAAGGTCATGTACAAGCCGCTGTCCGCGGTTTCTGGTGCCCTGGCGGGCGTGTTGGCCGGTCGACTGTTCGACCTGCTGTGGAGGCGCCTCGGCGAGGGTGACAGCGCCCCGGACCCGGAGGAGAAGTACGTGGGTTGGGGAACGGTGCTGCTGGGCGCGGCGTTGGAGGGCGTCATCTACGCGACCGTTCGCGCGGCGGTCAAACGGGGCGGGGCGACCGGCGTCGAGAAGGTCACGGGCACCTGGCCGGGGCCCGCCGAGGCGCAAGCTGCCTGAAACCCGGTCAGCAAACATTTTCGCCTCGTCGTGCCCGGGTAGACCGAACCTACGGAGCCCGACGGCGGGGGAGACGACGAGACCAGCACGACAGGACATCAGGGAGGAAAAATGGTTCAGGAGAAGAGCGGCCCGGAGGCAGCGGCCGGCGGTGTCATGGAGGACCTGAAGGGCAAGGCCAAGGAAGCCTTCGGCAGCGTCAGCGGGAACGACGACCTCAAGCGCGAGGGTCAGGCTCAGCAGGACAAGGCCAAGGCCGAGCGTGAGGTCGCCGGCAAGGAGGCCGAGGCCGAGCAGGCGCGGTCCCGCGCCGAGGCCCACGAGGCCCAGCAGCGCAGCCACCAGTGATGCGTCACCGGTGATTCACTGACTGAAGTTCGAGCATGCCCGTCCGGAAAGCAGTTTCGGGCGGGCATCTCGACGTCCGCCCGTGCCTCAGCCGTCCGTTTCCCGACGGGGACTGTGGTGGATCCGCCAGGGCGCTACCGCCCAGGTGCACAGGACCCACAGCGCGGTGCAGATGCCGATCACCAGACCCGGCACCGGGCCCGCGACGATGTCGAAGATCAGAAAGGTCACGCCCACCAGCGCGGTCCCGAACAGTCCGGCCCCGGCCAGCGCGCACCGGTGCGCCCAACGCACGATCCAGGCCCGCCGGTGCTCCCGGAAGAGAAGACGGTGGGTCAGCACCGGCGCCACCAGCAGTGTCGTGGCCGAGACCGCCAGCGCGACATCGGCAAGGTAGACCCGCTGCTGGACGTCGTCCAGAAGCGCGAAGCGCTGTTGGAACGGAAGGGTGAGCAGGAATCCCGTCAACAGTTGGACGCCGGTCTGGGTGACGCGGACCTCCTGGAGCAGCTCGGTCCAGTTGCGGTCCAGCTGTCCGACGGGACTCTCATGGCGCTCGGCCGCCGCTTCGGTCACCGCCGCCGAGTCGCGACGCGCAGTCCTGCCTGACTCGGTGCACGAGCCCACGGCGCTGCTCCTCTGCCATCGAACGACCGGTTTTTTGCTGAATACCCGAATCGGAAGCGAACTCACGACGGGGCGTCCGGCCCACCGTTTCGCCGGTCCCGCCTCTGGGCAGGTCGTAGATGACATCGGACACGGCCGCGGGGGGATGAGGGTTCGATGAAAACCCGCGCGGCACAGGCGGATTCGCTGGTACGGGACCTGTGCGACGTCCTCGGCGAGGATGTCCGCTCCGACGCCGGTGCACGCGCGGCCTACAGCACGGACTCCTCGAACTACCGCCAGACCCCGACGGCGGTCGTCGAACCCCGAACCGTCGAAGCCGTGGTCGTCGTGGTGGGGATCTGCCGTTCGCACGGCGCACCGCTGCTGGCCCGTGGCGGCGGGACCAGCCTGGCCGGGCAGACGACCAACACCGCTGTCGTGCTCGACTTCACCCGCCACTTGAACAAGTTGATCTCGGTCGACCCGGCGGCGGCCACGTGCGTGGTCGAACCGGGCATCGCGCTGGACGACCTGAACCGGCAACTCGCCGAGCACGGCCTGATGTTCGGTCCCCGTCCCTCCACCCACCGCAGTTGCACGATCGGCGGGATGATCGGCAACAACTCCTGTGGGGCGACCGCCCAGGCCTACGGAAAGACCGTCGACAACATCGCGCGCCTCGAAGTGCTCACCTACGACGGCGCGCGGTTCTGGGCCGGCCCGACCGACGACGAGGCCTACCAGAAGGTGTTGACCGAGGGTGGCCGGATCGCGCAGATACATCGCGCATTGCGGGAACTGGCCACGGACGAGGCGGACGAGATCCGGAAGCGTTACCCGCAGATCCCGCGGCGGGTCTCCGGCTACAACCTCGACTCGTTGCTGCCGGAGAACAACTTCGACTTGGGCCGTGCCTTGGTCGGCTCGGAAGGCACGCTGGCGATCGTGCTGCAGGCCGAACTGCTGCTGGTGCCGGTGCCCAAGGCGAAAGCTCTTGTGGTGCTGGGATTCCCGGACATCGCCGCCGCCGCGGACGCGGTGCCGACGGTGCTCGAGCACGATCCGTGGCAGTTGGAGGGGATGGACGAGGTCCTGATCAACCTCGACCGGGAGCAGGGCCTGGCCGAGAGTGCGATCCGTGGCCTGCCGGCCGGCGGCGGTTGGCTCACCGTGCAGTTCACCGGCAACGATCCCGAAGCGGCCGAGCAGAAAGCGCACGGGCTGCTGGAACGGATGCGTTCGTTGTCCGGTGAAAAGGCCCCGCATACGGTGGAGATCGACGACCCAGCCAAGGAGGAGCGTCTCCAAGAGGCCCGGGAGGCCGGTCTCGGCGCGACCGCCCATCCCCTTGGCAAGCACGAGACCTGGGAGGGCTGGGAGGACTCGGCGGTGCCGCCGGACAAGCTGGGCGACTACCTGCGCGACCTGCGTTCGTTGCTCGACGAGTTCGGCTTCGACCGGGAGGAGACTGCGCTCTACGGCCATTTCGGCCAGGGCTGCGTGCACACCCGGATCCCGTTCGAGTTGCGTACGGCCGACGGCATCAAGCACTACCGCAGCTTCGTCGAGCGCGCCGCGGATCTTGTGGTGTCCTACGGCGGATCACTGTCCGGTGAGCACGGCGACGGGCAGTCGCGCGGCGAGTTGCTGGGCAAGATGTTCGGCCGCCGCCTGGTGCACGCCTTCGGGCAGGTCAAGAACCTGTTCGACCCGGACAACCGGATGAACCCCGGCAAGGTGGTGGCGGCGAACCCGCTGGACTCCCACCTGCGACTGGGCACTGACTTCGCGCCGAAGAAGTTCCTGACCGTCTTCGCCTACCCCGGCGACGACAATCAGTTCAGCAAGGTCGCCCGCCGGTGCGTCGGGATCGGCTCGTGCCGCAACTCCGACAGCAGCGACCAGGTCATGTGCCCGTCGTACATGGTGACTCGCGACGAAGTGCACTCCACCCGGGGCCGGGCGCGGCTGCTGTACGAGATGGTCCGCGGCGAGACGATCAGCGACGGCTGGCGCTCGACCGAGGTCCGCGACGCTCTCGACCTCTGCCTGGCCTGCAAGGGCTGCAAGTCCGACTGCCCGGTCGGGGTGGACATGGCCACCTACAAGGCCGAGTTCCTCTCCCACCACTACAAGCACCGGCCGCGGCCCCGGGCGCACCTGTCGATGGGCTGGCTCCCGCTGTGGGCTCGGCTGGCCGCGCCCGCGGCGGGTGTCGTCAACGCCGCGACCCAGGCTCCCGGTCTGAAGGACGTCCTGAAACGACTCGGCGGAATCGCGCCGGAGCGCGAACTGCCGAAGTTCGCCCCTCGTCGATTCACCGACGACTGGGCAGCGCGGCCGGTCCGTACCGGGGCGCGCGGGACCGTGTTGTTGTGGCCGGATACGTTCAGCAATTCCTTCCACCCGCAGGTGATGCACTCGGCGGTCGAGGTACTCCAGGACGCGGGCTTCACCGTCCGGCTGCCCACTCGCAGCGTGTGCTGCGGACTGACCTGGATCTCCACCGGCCAACTGGGGATCGCCAAGCAGGTCCTGGAGCGCACGCTGGGTCTGCTCCGCGGCCCGATCCGTGCCGGGGTCCCGATGGTGGTGCTGGAACCGTCCTGCGCCGCGGTGTTCCGCTCGGACGGCCCGGACCTGTTGCCGCACCGGGAGGACATGCGTCGGCTGTCCCGGCAGACGTTCACGCTCGCCGAGGTGCTCACCAAGCGTGCCCCGGACTGGGAACCACCACAGGTGGGTGGCGACGCGCTGGTCCAGACCCACTGCCACCAGCACGCCGTGCTCGGCAGCGAGGCCGACGACCAACTGCTGAGAGCCGCAGGCGTGGATGCCGAGCGGCTCGGTTCCGGATGCTGCGGGCTGGCCGGGAACTTCGGGTTCGAGGCCGGCCACCACGAGGTCTCGATGGCCGCGGCCGAGCGAGTTCTGCTGCCGCGCGTCCGCGCGGCAGGTTTCGCCACCGCGGTCCTGGCCGACGGCTTCAGTTGTCGGACGCAGATCGAACAGGCCGACACCGGGCACGAGCCGATGCATCTGGCCCAACTACTGGCGCGCGGACTGTCCCGCCGGAAGCTCACCACCAGCACGCCGGAGGCCGGCGTCGAGGAGAGGATCACCTGATGAGCAGTCAGACCGTTGCCGATCACGTGCTGGAGCGCCTGCGCGAGTGGGGCGTCGACCAGGTGTTCGGCTACGCCGGCGACGGCATCAACGGGCTGCTCGCCGCGTGGCAACGGGCGGACAACAAGCCCACGTTCATCCAGGCCCGGCACGAGGAGATGGCCGCGTTCTCGGCCTGTGCCTACGCGAAGTTCTCCGGCCAGGTCGGGGTCTGCACAGCAACCAGCGGCCCGGGCGCGATCCACCTGCTCAACGGGCTCTACGACGCGCTGCTCGACCACGTGCCGGTCGTGGCGATCGTCGGGCAGACCAGCCGCTCGGCCATGGGCGGGTCCTACCAGCAGGAGGTGGATCTGGTCTCCTTGTTCAAGGACGTCGCCGGCGCCTACTGCCAGATGGTCACGGTCCCCGAGCAGTTGCCAAATGTGCTGGACCGCGCGATGCGCATCGCGGCCACCCGTCGCACCGTCACAGCCGTGATCATCCCGTCGGACGTGCAGGAGCTGAGGTACAGCGCGCCGGGCCACGAGTTCAAGATGGTGCCCTCCAGCCGTGACCTGACCTGGTCCGTCCCGGTGCCCTCGGACGCCGACCTGGAGCGAGCCGCGGCCATTCTCAACCAGGCGAAGCGGCCCGCGATCCTGGTCGGCCAGGGCGCCCGCGGTGCCGCGGCCGAGGTCACGCAGTTGGCCGAACTGCTCGGCGCCGGGGTCGCGAAAGCCCTGCTGGGCAAGGATGTCCTGCCCGATGAGCCGGCCTGGGTGACCGGCTCGATCGGGCTGCTGGGTACCCGGCCGTCGTACGAGTTGATGTCGAAGTGCGATGCGCTGCTGGTGGTCGGGTCGAACTTCCCGTACAGCCAGTTCCTGCCGGACTACGGGCAGGCCCGGGGCATCCAGATCGACATCGACCCGACCATGATCGGGCTGCGTTACCCGTTCGAGGTCAACCTGGTCGGCGACGCCGCGGCGACGCTGCGCGCGCTGCTGCCCCGGCTGGTCGCGAACTCCGACCGGTCGTGGCGCAAGCAGATCGAGAGCAACACCGCGCGGTGGTGGGACGTGATGGCCCGTCGCGCCCACGTCGAGGCCGACCCCATCAACCCGGAGTACGTCTTCCACGAACTCTCACCGCGGCTGCCCGACGACGCCGTGATCACCGCCGACTCCGGTTCGTCGACGAACTGGTACGCCCGCCACGTCAAGATGCGAGGCACGATGCGTGCCACGCTCTCTGGCACGTTGGCCACGATGGGCTGCGGCGTGCCGTACGCGATCGGTGCCAAGTACGCGATGCCGGACCGACCGGTTTACGCCTTGGTCGGCGATGGCGCGATGCAGATGAACGGCATCAACGAGATGATCACCATCGCGAAGTACTGGCGGAACTGGGCCGACCCGCGCCTGGTGATCGCCGTTCTGCACAATGACGACCTGAACCAGGTCACCTGGGAGCTTCGCGGGATGGGCGGCTCGCCGCAGTTCCTGCCCTCGCAGCAGTTGCCCGACTTCCCCTACGCCGGCTACGCCCGCAGCCTCGGCCTGGTCGGGATCTCGGTGGAGAAGCCGAGCGAGGTGGCCGACGCCTGGGACTCGGTCCTGGCCGCCGATCGACCCGCGCTGATCGAGTTCCGGACCGACCCCGCCGTGCCGCCGATCCCGCCGCACGCCACCTGGGCCCAGATCGAGAACGCCGTCGAGGCCCTGGTCCGCGGCGACTCCGACCGCTTCGATGTCGTCAAGGAAGGGATCAAGACCAAGGTGCAGGACTTCCTGCCCGGTCCTGGGCACAAACACCAGGATGAGCACGGGTGACGGTGCGTCAGTTCCCATCGATCGCCGGGGTGATGACCTCGGTCTGGACGGTCCCGACCGACTTCCCGGAGGCCGATGGCACGGCGGACTGGGACGGCACAACTCTGGTGCTGGCCCAGGTGATCGCCGGGAGCGAGGTCGGCCTGGGCTGGACCTACGGCTCACCTGCCTGCGCCGCGGTGATCGAGCAGACGCTGGCTCCGGTGCTGGTCGACCACGACCCGATGGCCACCACGGCGGCGTGGACGGCGATGGTCCGGGCGCTGCGCAACCTCGGCCGTCCGGGCATCGGCGGCATGGCGCTGTCGGCCGTGGACTACGCGTTGTGGGATCTGAAGGCCCGACTGCTGGAGATCCCATTGCACCGACTGCTCGGCGCCGTGCGCGGCGACGTCGCGGTCTACGGCAGCGGCGGGTTCATCACCTACGACGACGCCCGATTGCGCGAGCAGGTGCGGTCCTGGCAGGACGAGGGCATGACCCGGGTGAAGATCAAGATCGGGGAGAACTGGGGGACCGCCGAGGAGCGCGACCTGCGCCGCGTCGAGCAGGTGCGGGAGTGGATCGGGCCGGACGTCGAGCTTTTCGTCGACGCGAACGGGGCCTACTCGGCCGCGCAGGCGATCCGGCTGGCCAGGGCCATGGAACGGTATGACGTGCGGTGGTTCGAGGAGCCGGTCTCCAGCGAGGACACCGACGGTCTGCGCGCCGTACGGGAACGCAGTCGGGCGGAGGTGGCCGCCGGCGAGTACGGGCACAGCCTGGCGGACCTGGCGCGGTTGTGCACCACACAGGCGGTCGGGTGTTTGCAGATCGACGTGACGCGGTGCGGCGGGATCACCGAGTTCCTGCGCGCCGCGGCCGTGGCCGCTGCGCACGGACTCGACGTGTCCGGGCATTGTGCGCCGAATCTGCATGCGCCGCTGCTGGCGGCCCTTCCGAACGCTCGACACGTCGAGTGGTTCCACGACCATCGGCGGATTGAGGCAATGCTGTTTGAGGGGGCGCTGGAGCCGAGGGGTGGAACAGTGCGATTGCGCGAAGATCAACCGGGACTGGGGATTCATCCTCGGCCTGAGCCTTCTGAGGATAAGCACCGCAACGACAGCGGGAACCCCATCGGACGCGCAACGAAATAACGGCGCAGCGGAGCCCACCTGAGCCGACCACGGCGGGGGTAGTACGGGCCTGGTCCGTGGCCCGCCAA
>DATASX010000035.1 GCA_036269075.1 Sporichthyaceae bacterium | reverse complement strand
GTCCTGCAGTTCCTCCTCGTCGCCGGATTCCGCTTCGGTGTCGTGCAGTGCCGCGACCGGATCACCGTCGGCGCCGTCCCTGGTTCCCATGCCCGTAGTCTTCCGCTTCGCCCGGTCGCTGTCACGACCGCGCGAGCACCGCCGGGACCCGGACTCGAGTGCACCTCGCACGCCCCAAGATGATCGTGCTGGACGAGAAGTCGTAGGTTCGAGGACGTCGTGCCGACGGAGGAGAATGCATGGCCCCGAAGCCTGTCCCGGTCGCCGAGCTGACGGTCGAGACCGAATTGCACGAGTTCCTGATCACCGAGGTGCTGCCCGGGGTCGGCGTATCCGGTGAGCAGTTCTTTGCCGGACTGTCCGCGGCGGTACACGCTCTCGGACCGCGCAACCGGGACCTGCTGGCGGTCCGGGAACGCATCCAGGCCGCAATCGACGACTGGCATCGGCAGCGGGGTGGGCTCGGTGAACCCGCGGAGTACCGGGCGTTTCTCGCCGAGCTCGGGTACCTGGTGCCGGCCGGGGCGGACTTCAGGATCAGCACCGCGAACGTGGATCCGGAGATCGCGTCCATCAGCGGCCCCCAGCTGGTGGTACCGGTGACCAACGCGCGGTACGCGCTGAACGCGGTGAATGCCCGCTGGGGCTCGCTCTACGACGCGCTCTACGGCACCGACGCCCTCGGCGACCCGCCGCCGGCCGGACCCTACGACACGGACCGCGGCAAGCACGTGATCGCGTGGGCGCGGGCCTTCCTCGACGACGTGGTGCCCCTCGTCGAGGGTTCGCACTCGGCGGCGACGACGTACACGGTGGCCGACGGGGTGTTGGCAGTGGCTCTGGACGACGGGCGTGTCGTCGGGCTGCGAGACACGACGGTGTTCCTCGGCCACACCGGGGACGCGGGAGCGCCGTCCGCAGTGCTGCTGCGCAACCACGGCCTGGGCATCGAGATCCGCGTTGACCGCACACACCCGGTCGGCGCGACCGACCCGGCGGGTGTTGCTGACGTGCTGTTGGAGTCGGCGATCACCGCGATCATGGACCTCGAGGACTCGGTCGCGTGCGTGGACGCCGCGGACAAGGTCGCGGCGTACCGGAACTGGCTCGGGCTGATGCAAGGCACGTTGTCCGCGGCGGTGGCCAAGGGCGGCTCGGAGTTCCTACGCACCGTCTCCCCCGATCGCACCTACACCGCCGTCGACGGCTCACCGCTGCGCGTGCGGGCGCGGGCCCTCCTGCTGGCCCGCACCGTCGGGCACCTGATGACCACGGGGGCGGTCCTGGACCGGGACGGCGCCCCGATCGGCGAGGGCATTCTCGACGCGTTCGTGGTCGCGGCCTGCGCCTTGCACGACCTGCGGCGCGACCCGGCCGATCGCAACTCCCCCGCCGGGTCGGTCTACCTGGTCAAGCCGAAGATGCACGGCCCGGACGAGGTGGCGCTGACCAGCGACCTGTTCGCCGCGGTCGAACGCACCCTCGGACTGCCCGTGGACACGCTGAAGATGGGAATCATGGACGAGGAGCGGCGGACCACCGTCAACCTCGCCGAGTGCATCCGCGCGGCAGCCTCGCGGGTGGTGTTCATCAACACCGGGTTCCTGGACCGCACCGGCGACGAGATCCACACCTCTATGCAGGCCGGCCCGGTCGTGCGCAAGAACGACATGAAGGCCACCACCTGGATCAAGGCCTACGAGGACTGGAACGTCGACACCGGACTGCGTTGCGGCCTGGCCGGGCGGGCGCAGATCGGCAAGGGTATGTGGGCCGCTCCGGACCGGATGGCCGACATGCTGGAGCAGAAGATCGGTCACCCGACGGCCGGCGCCAACTGCGCCTGGGTGCCCTCGCCGACGGCGGCGACCCTGCACGCCACCCACTACCACCGGGTGAATGTGACGGCACGTCAGGCCGAGCTGGCCGGGCAGACCCGGGCTGCGCTCGAGGACCTGCTGACGGTACCGCTCGCGCCGTCGGCCGACTGGTCCGACGAGGACCGTCGGGCCGAGATCGAGAACAACGCCCAAGGCATCCTCGGCTACGTGGTGCGCTGGGTCGACCAGGGCGTCGGGTGCTCGAAGGTGCCGGACATCCACGACGTGGGGCTGATGGAGGACCGGGCGACATGCCGGATCTCCTCCCAACACATCGCGAACTGGCTGCTGCACGGGGTGGTCCGCGGCGAGGAGGTGGAGGACGCGCTGCGCCGGATGGCAGTGGTGGTCGACGGCCAGAACGCCGGCGATCCGCTGTACACACCCATGGCACCGGGCTTCGACGGCCCGGCCTTCCGCGCCGCGCACGACCTGATCTTCCGCGGCACCGAGTCCCCGTCCGGCTACACCGAACCGATCCTGCACGCCCGCCGGGCGGAGGCGAAGGGAACCCACGCATGAGCACGAACCTGGCCACGGCCCGCACGATCATGACCGCCGCGCTGCAGTTCGGACACGACAAGGGCTTCAAACCGTTGACCGTGGTGGTGCTCGACGCCGGCGGCAACGTGGTCGCCGCCGAGCGGGAGGACGGCTCGTCGAACAAGCGGTTCGAGATCGCGCACGGCAAGGCGTTCGGTGCGATCTCGATCGGTATCGGGTCCCGGGCCCTGATGGCGCGGGCCGAGCAGCAGCCCTACTTCATCACCGCCGCCGGTGCGGCGATCGGTGGCGCGTTGGTGCCGGTGCCCGGTGGCGTGCTGATCCAGGACGGCGGGGTCACCGTCGGCGCGGTCGGGATATCCGGCGACACCTCGGACAACGACGAGGCGGCCGCGGTGGCCGGCATCGAGGCCGCGGGCCTGACCGCGAACACCGGTTGACAACGATCCGCCCCCGACCCGAAGCGTAGGTCGGGGGCCAGATCGACGGTGGCAGACCTAGATCTGGGTCTCCACCTCAGACCGGAAGAACCCGGGTCGGGCTCATCGGCACCGAGGGCACCTTGGGGATGGGGCGGAAGGACAGCGGATCCCGGAAGTTCGCCGGGAACTCGGTGATCTTGCGACCGAGTGCCTTCTGCATCGCGACCGCGGCTGCGCCGTAGCCGGCGGCGACACCGACCTCGCCGGCGCCGCTGGGCGCGACCGCGCCGTTGTCGAGCAGGATGAAATCGGTCTCCGGCGGAACCGTCCACTGCCGGACCCAGCCGTAGTCGTCCCAGCCGCCCTCCAGCGGTAGGCCGTCCATCCAGTGCAGCCCCTCCGACATCGCGGCCGCAGTGCCGTCCAGCACGCCACCCATCAGCTGGGCCCGGACCTGGTCCGGGTTGACCGGGATGCCCATGCTGATGGCCGCGATCGCCTTGGTGATGCGCGGGCCCGGCAGCCCGTTCCGCAGACGGGGCTCGACCGTGGCCGGGCGGTTGTCGATCTCCATCAGGCACGCCATGTGGCCCTTGTACTCGACGTGGCAGGCGATCGACTGGAACATCCCGGCCGGCATGCTCCGGCCCCACTCCCCACGCTTCGCGACCGCGTCCAGTGCGACGACCATGTCAGGGCTCCGCGCAAACGCGCGCCGGAATTCGTAGCCGTCCATGCCGAAGGCCTCGGCGAGCTCCTCGACGAACAGTTCACGGGAGGCCGCGAGGTCCGGGGAGTAGACGTTGCGCACCGCGGCGGTGGGCAGGAAGTCGTAGTGGTGGACCTCGTTGAGCGCGGACTGGGTCGGGCCGAAGTTGTACGGCACCTGGGTGAGGATCTGGTAGAGGTACATGGTCACCGCGGTGTTGCCCCAGTACCGGCTCGGGTCCTTCCTCATCATCACCGGGGAGATCACGTCCCCGGCGCTGTGGGTGACGTCCATCGCCGACGAGGTGTGCATGTGGGTGTAGCTGGTGATGGAATTGCCGACCTTGGTCGCCCGGATGTGGGAGACGGCACCGGGATGCTGGCGTCCGTGCCGGATGTCGTCGGTGCGGTGCCACATCAGGCGCACCGGCTTGCCGAACAGCTTCGAGGCCCGGGCGGCCTCGAGCACCTGGTCACCGTGCAGCTTTCGCCCGAAGGACCCGCCGGCGTAGACCACGTTGACGATCACCTTGTCGAGCGGCAGGCCGAACTCGTCGGAGAGCTGGGCCAGGATGGCCCCCGGAATCTTCGCGGCCGTCCAGACCTCCAGGCGGTCTTCGCGGAAATCCCCGACCGCGCAGTTGGTCTCCAACGGCGAGTTGCCACGGAACTGGAATCTGTAGGTGTGCTCGAAGACCTCCGCACCCGGCGGGGCGGGCGGCAGTGGGAGTTTGGCCGCCTCGAGATCGGACATCAAACCGTCGAAGTCGACCTTGCCCGTGTCGCCCACCAGCCAATCCACGTCGAGGGCACGGATGGCGTCGATGCATTGGCCGAAGGTGTTCGCCCGCACCGCCACCGCCGACGAGCGGTGGGTTGCGTCGATGACCCCGACGTCGGTGACGCCCGGCATCTGCTTGACCTTGTCGAGGTTCTTGACCTTGTCCACGCGGCCGTTGAACTGCGGCGGCCGGCACAACATCGTCGGCAGCGCGCCGGGGATCTCCAGGTCCATCGCGAACTTCTTGGCACCGGTCACCGCCGCCAAGAGGTCCTTGCGCGGGACCGATTTGCCGATCACGCCACGCTTGGGGGGACCGAGCGCAGAGTCAAACAGCTCTCCGATCATCTCGTCCTCGGCCCCCACCGGGATCGCGATCTCGCCGTAGCCGGCCCGCTGCCCGTCCGGCCCGTAGACGTACCCGTCGCCCTTGGTCCTCAGCTGGTGAGCCGAGAGGTTCCACTGCTTCGCGGCCGCACCGATCAGGCGCCGACGGGTCAGCTCGCTGAGCGCCCGCAGCGGCTGCCACAGCGCGGCCAGCGAGGTCGACCCACCGGTCACCTGGGAGTCGCACATATCGACCCGGGCCTTCGACATGGTGATGTCGACGTGCTCGTACGGGATCTCCAACTGGTCGGCGATGACCTGCGCGACACCGGTCTCCAAGCCCTGACCGACCTCGCAGCGCGGCATGTCGAAGTGGACGCGACCGTCCGGGGTGACCTCCAGGGTGAGCAGCGGGGTCACCGGACGGGTCTGATCCCGCATGAAGTCCATGAAGTCGTAGTGGTCGGCGGGCAGGTCATTGCTAGGGATCGGCGCGCCGCCCGCCGCCGCACCGGCCGCGGCCGCGGGCGGCACGTCCACCACGTAACGGCCGGCGACGATCAGGGTCGCACCGGCCATTGCGTAACCCACGAAGCGCCGCCGGCTGACACCGACGTCGTCGGCGTCGGCGGTGTCGGCGGTATCGGCGGTGTCGAATACCTCGGTGGTTCGGGACATGGGCATTCGTTCCCTTCCGGCGGTCACATGGGTGCGCAACGGGGACGGGGGGATTGTCCTGCCCGGGGCGGCCCCAGCGCCAGAGGGGTCTCAGCCGGTGCCCGGCTCACCCCATCGCACTCGGCTTCGATGGCAGATGACCACGGGCGTTGGCCGGCCTGACCTCGTGCCCGGCGGCGCTGAGCTCGGGGACGATGTACGAACCGGAATGGCCGGTCCCGCCAGTGCCGAAAACTCGCATGCCACTTCCTTGTCAGGGTCGATGGAGGGGCTGCTCTTCTCGCCGTGGGTCGACCGGCGTGATGTGGCGCGAGAAGTGGTGGTGCGGGTGCGCTCAGCTGAGAATGCTGACGCCGAGGAAGAAGTTCGTGTGCTTGACGCAGTGCGCGACGAGGCCCAGCAGCAGCAGGGCGGCGTTCTCCAGTGTCCGCGCCATTGGCAGCTGCCCGGCGTCCATCGGGCGTAGTCCCAGGCTCTCGATGAACTCCGACACGCGGGCCTTCGCCTGCGCGTCGTCGCGGCGATGAACGCGTCCAATGGGCGACCCTCGGCTGGGCCGGCCGCCAGCACATCGGAGAACAGGGTGTTGAACGCCTTGACGACATGCTCGCCGGCAACGGCCTCGGCGATCTCCTGCGCACCGGAACTGCCGTCGGGGGTGAGACCTGCCGGCCGGACGCCGCGCCATCGAGGACGCGGCGCCCCAGCACGAGCGAACGTCCGCCGACATTTCATCGACCTGTTCACCCCCGCCGACCTCGACACCCTCGCCACCCTGAACCGAGCGGACCGGCAGACGACGGGCCGTCAGGTCAGGGAGCGAATCGTCGAGCCCGAACTGACGCGCCGTCAGGGCACCCCTGCATCGCGTGCCGGCGCGATGTCGAACAGCCGCAGGCGGCCCCCGGCCAACTCCGCCACAGGGAATAGGTGAGCGGCCGGCGTCGTTCGGCTGCTACATGACTACGAACGCTGAGCGGAGCCCGACCGAGTGGGTCCGGGACCAGACGGAGCAGATTCTGCGCACCGGGACCACCGACGGCGTGACCGTCTTGGACCGCCGGATCGTGCTGTTCACGGTGACCGGCGCGAAGACCGGTAAGGCGCGGCTGGTCCCGCTGATGCGCGTCGAGCACGACGGCCGATACGCGATGATCGCGAGCAAGGGCGGGGCGCCGGAGCACCCGGCCTGGTACGGCAACGTACGTGCCAACCCCGAGGTGACCGTGCAGGACGGGACCACTGTCGCGAAGTACCTCGCCCGCGAGGTCGCCGGTGCGGAGCGCGAGCAGTGGTGGGCGCGCGCCGTGGAGGCGTACCCGCCGTACGCGGAGTACCAGCAGAAGACCGATCGGCTCATCCCGGTGCTGGTCCTCGACCCGGTGCTCTGACCGCGGCTGAGGGCGCGGGGGTCAGTCGAGTTCCGGTTCGATCTCCGCCGCCGGGTCGAGGTCGGCGCCCAGTTCGGCGGCCTCCTGCTCGTCGATGTCGTAGAGGTCCTGCAGTTCCTCCTCGTCGCCGGATTCCGCTTCGGTGTCGTGCAGTGCCG
>DATASX010000034.1 GCA_036269075.1 Sporichthyaceae bacterium | reverse complement strand
GCGGTGGCGGCGACGCGGTCACCGCGGCGCAGCGCGGCGACGGTCCACTCGCGGCCGAAGCCGCGGGAGCTGCCGGTGATGAACCAGGTCTTCATGCGATCTCCCCGTGTAATCCATGACGAACCGGAGGAGCCTCCGTTTGGATCGAGAATAAGCGGAGGAACCTCCGTTTAGCAAGGCCTACGGTGGGCGCCTCGAACACTCGAAATACCCGTCGGTCGGACGCGGTTCGGTGGAATCTCCGATCTGACGATGGCTCAGGTAGCGGGTGCCTCGGTCAGGCTGTCCGCCAGTGCGGCCGCGGCGGGGGACCGCCGCCGCCCGGCAGCGGTGGCCAGGGACAGTCGCCAGATCGGTGCCCGGATGAGGGGCACCGTCCGCAGCTTGGGGAACCCGGCTGCTGCCGTACGTGGGATCGGTGTGGTGCCCAGCCGATGGCGGATGAGCTGGACGCGACGGCATCGGCCGCCCGGCTCTCCCTGCTCGCCCCGCACTTCGACACCGGCGAGTTCCGCCCGCTGCCCATCGCCCTGCACTTCGATCTGGCCCAGGGTGACCAGGCCTATCAGGCGGTCGCCGACCAAACGCCCGGGCGGGTTGTCATCCGGCCGTGACCGGCCGCCGCACCCACATCGCCGCCGCGGCGGCGCAGGAAGGACAAGGAAATGACCGCCTCGGCATGGCGGTTCGCGACGTCCCTCGCAATCGGCGTACTGGTCGGCATGGGCTACGGGGGCCTGCGGATGCGTTCCCAGCGCCGCCTCCGGTCGCCCTGGTGGGGCGGCCCGGAATGCTCCTGGGCCAACAACTGATCGGTCGGCTGCACCGGTGACGCATGCTCTGTGCGAGCCCGGCCCTGGCCGGCAGCAATTCTGACTCAACGTCAGATTTGCCCAACTGGTGTCCACCATTCGACACGGAAGGAAATCAGATGAGGACGGTGATCCTCGCGGCCTCCAAACTGGAGTCACCCCAATCGCTTACGGCACCTGGCAGTTCGGGGGTGAATGGGGCCCGGTCGACTAGCGAGCAGCCTTCGCCGCCATCGAGGAGGCGCGTAGGCAGGGAATCAACTTCTTCGACACGGCCCAGGGTTACGGGTTCGGCCGCTCCGAACGCCTGTTCGGTCGGGCGCTGGCCGCCGACCTGCGATGCGACCGGGACAGCGTCGTGATCGCCACCAAGGAAGGCCTGCGCAAGGACGGGGCCCGGCTGGTCCGCGACTCTTCGCCTGCGTGGCTGCGGGCCGGCGTGGGAGCCAGCCTGCAGGCATTGGGCCTCGATCACATCGCCCTCTACCGGGTCCGTGTCGATGTCGCTCGGCGAGTACGTGTCGGTCAGCAGTCAGCTGGACAGCCTGCGAGCGCAACTGTCGCCGGACCCCGCCGAAGCAGCGGCCCCGGAAATCCCCGATCTGGCCGACCCCGTCCAGGCAGCGACCGCCTCCGCCTTCTCGTTCACCGTCGGCGCCTTGCTGCCGCTGTTCGCGATCCTGCTCCCGCCGCCGGGCTGGCGGGTGCCGGTGACGTTCGTGGCTGTGCTGCTCGCTCTGGCAATGGCCGGCGCTGTCAGCGCCCGGATCGGACACAGCAACCTTCCTCGCGGCGTGCTGGGAGTCGTCATCGGCGGAGCCCTCGGGCTGGCCCTCACCTACGGCGTGGGAGGCCTCTGCGGCATCGCGATCCGACAACCGAGCCCACGCCCGCCGATCACACGGCCGCTCTGCCGCCGTCGACGGACAGGATGGCGCCGTGGATGTTCGATGCATCCTCGCTGGCGAGAAAGACCACCGCACGGGCCACCTCGTCCGGCGAGCTGGCCCGACGTGACGGAATCGCGGCGATCATCGGCGCGAGGTGGTCCTGCCAAGCCTCGACCCTGGTGGTGAGGGTCGGCCCGGGGGCGACGGCGTTGACCCGGACTCCGGCGGGGCCGTACTCAGCGGCCCAGGACTTCGTCAGCGAGTGGATGGCGGCCTTGGTCGCGCTGTACAACGCGGAGCCCGCCATCCCGAACAGACCGCTGATGGACCCCACGTTGATGATCGCGCCGGCTCCTCGCTCGACCATCGACGGCGCGATCAGTCCGGTGAGCAGGAAAGCCGCCTTGACGTTGACGCTCAGCGCCGCCTCGATGAGCTCCTCGCTCACCTCGGAGGTGGGTGAGGGTTCGATCAACAGGGCCGCGTTGTTGACCAGGATGTCGATCCGACCATCGGCCTTCGCGTTCGCGAGATCGGCCAGTTGACCGATGGCGGTGCCCCCGAGCGCCAGATCAGCGGCGACGAACTCCGCTCGACCGCCTTTGTCGACGATCGAGGCTACGACTCCCCGACCACGTTCGGTGTTCCGCCCGCTGACGATGACCCGAGCGCCCTCGGCGGCCAACTCGTTCGCAATCGCCACGCCGATGCCGTCCGTCGAGCCGGTGACCAGAGCGGTGCGGTCCTGCAGTCGTCCACGCATGTCCGTCTCCCGTAGTTTATGGACCAGTGAGTCCATACGATCCGGGGCAGAAAATGGACCGGCAAGTCCAGTACGGAGCTGTGGTGTGAGTAGTGCGATCACGGCCAAGGGTCGGGCGACCCGGCAGAGGATCATCGAGGGCGCAGCCGCCGAGATTCGCGAACACGGTGTCGCGACAACCACGCTCGACGACGTGCGGGCGCGTACCGGGACCAGCAAGAGCCAGCTCTTCCACTATTTCCCCGACGGCAAGGAGCAGCTCCTGCTCGCTGTCGCCGAGCACGAGGCGGCGCTGGTTCTGGCCGACCAACAACCGCAGTTGGGCAAGCTCGACTCCTGGCGCGCATGGCAGAGCTGGCGCGACACGGTCGTGGACCGCTATCGCAGGCAGGGTCAGCAATGTCCGCTCAACGTGCTGATCAGCCAGCTCGGCCGCAGCACACCCGGAGCCCAGGCAGTGGTCACGGAGCTGCTGAACCGCTGGCAGTCCGAGATCGCGGACGGTATCCGCGGCATGCAGGCGCAGGGAAAAATCGCTTCCGGCGTGCAGCCTGATCAGGCCGCGGCGGCGCTGTTGGCGGGCATCCAGGGGGGCGTGGTCGTCATGCTGTCGACCGGCCGGCTGACCCACCTCGAGGCCGCGCTCGACGTCGGCATCAAGCACCTGCGCACGGGTCTGACCTAGTTCCTCACTCGCGCGAGATGCTCCCGAGCTCGTCGCCGGCTCCGGGCTCTGTCCCGGACCAGTCGCTTGTTTGCGTGAGCCGGTACAGGTATCCGAGGGCGGGCAGTACGAGCACCGCGGCAAGGCCGACCACGACCAGGAGAGCATGCAAGGTGGCGGGGGAGCCCGCGCCGTCGGTGATGCGCAGCTGGTCGACGAGCAGCCACGGGTACTGCGCAACACCCCAGCCGGCGACCACGGCAGCCACGGCGAGAACTGCGCCGACGCGCGCCCAGGCGTAGGCCCGCAGCAGGAGAAGCCAGAGTGCGAGGGTCCCGGCGATGACGGAGAGCGCGATCAGTGGCGCCGCACGTCCGGTGAGCTTGGCGCCCAGCGTGGGCGCGTCGTTGCGGATCGGAGCCAGCGCCCCGACCACGAGCACGCCCGTCACCGTGCCGACGGCCAGGGCGCGCTTGCGCAGACTCTCGCTGAGCTCGAGGTGGCCGGCGCGCGCCGCGTCGGCGGCAAGAAAGGCTCCGGCCAGGAAAGCGCAGGAGCCGACCGCGATGGCGCCGGTGAACAAGGACGTCGGGTTGACCCACGAGTCGATCGGGTTCCCGCTCCCGCCCGCCGGCACCCGACCGGAGGCGATCGAGCCGGCAACGGTCCCGAGGAAGAACGGGGCGATCAACGACGAGCCGGCGAACACGACGCCGAACAACCGGGCTTGGCCGTAGGTGGGGGCGAACTTACGGAAGGCGAAGCTTGCGCCGCGAGCCACGATGCCCAGCAGGGCCAGCAGCAGGGGGACCTGCAGGGTGGTCATGACGGCGGCGAAGGCGGTCGGGTAAGCCGTCCAGGCCAGCACCAGCACGTAGATCAGCCAGACGTGGTTGGCCTCCCAGACCGGGCCGATGCTGTGGTCGATCTGGGTCCGGATCTCGGCGCCGCGACGCCCGCCGCCGGCGCTGAGGTCGTAGAACCCGGACCCGAAGTCGGCTCCGCCGAACAGGGCGTAGGCCGCGAGCCCGGCGAACATCGCGACGGCGACGGCGACGGCGGCGCTCACGACCGGTGCCCTGCCGAGATCGCCGACCCGGGACCGTACGGGCTGGGCAGATCGTGCTCGCCCGCCCGCCAGCGTCGCGCCATCGAGCGCAACACCATCCACGCCCCGGCGGTCATGGCGGCGTAGACGAAGAACACGGTGGCGAACACCCACCACAGGTGTGGGTTGTCCCCGGCCGCGTCGGTCGTGCGCAGGACGTGCCACACGGTCCAGGGTTGCCGCCCCACCTCGGTGGCGATCCAGCCCGCCTCCAGCGCCGCGACGGCCATCGGCCCGGCCGCGACGGCGAATCGCAGGAACCAACGGCGCTCGGTGAGGTCATGGCCGCGGCGGCGCGCGACCCAGTGGATCAGGACTGCGCCGGCCAGCAACGTGCCGATGCCGACCATCGACTGGAATGCCAGGTGGGTGATGTTCGCCGGTGGGCGGTCGGCGGCGGGGAAGGTGTCGAGGCCGGCCACGGGCTTGGTCAACGAATTGCGGGCGATGATCGAACCCAGGCGCGGGATCTCGATCGCGCCGCGGACCTTCCCGTCGATGAGCACCCCGCCCAGGCGAAGCGGCGAGGGTCGTTCGGTGGTGGTGGCCAACTCGAATGCGGCGACCTTGGCGGGCTGGGTCGTGCCCAGCCGCAGACCGAGGATGTGTCCGATCACCGGTTGCAGCACGGCCGCGACGGAGGCGAAGGTGAACGGGACGCTGAAACCGAGGCGATGGTGGGTGTCGCGGCGGCCCCGCAGCATCCCGGCCGCGTACACGCCGGAGACCAGGAAGCCGACGACCATGAATGCCCCGACCCACATGTGCGCGAACTCCAGCCACACCCCGTCGTTGAACATCGCCCGCCACGGGTGCACGTCGGTGACCCTGCCGTCGACGAGCCGGAAACCGGTGGGACCGTTCATCCACGCGTTGACCGACACGACGCAGAACGTGCCGACCACGCCGGCCGCGCCCATGGGGACCAGCATCAACAGATGCCGGCGAGCCGGCATCCGGCCCCGCCCGTAGAGGTAGATGCCGAGAAAGGTTGCCTCGACGAAGAAGGACAGCCCCTCCAACGCGAACGGCAACCCGAGCACGTCCCCGAAGCGACCCATCAGACCGGGCCACAACAACCCCATCTCGAAGCTCAGCACGGTGCCGGAAACCGCGCCGATCGCGAACAGCACCGCCGACACCTTGGCCCACCGACGGGCCAGGTCCAACGCGATCGGGTCACCCCGAACGAGGCCGCGGCGGTGCAGAACGAAGATCATCGCCGGGAACGCGACGCCGAAGCAGGCCAGCACGATGTGCCAACCCAACGACACCGCCATCTGCTCCCGCGCCGGCAGCAGGCCCGACGGTCCCGCCGGGCCCACCCGACCCGGCCAGGCTGCAACTTCCACACCCCCACGATATGTCCGTACATTCATTCGGGAAGCGGCCGCGACCGTGAGCGTGGTCACCCCGCTCGGCAGAATAGGTTTCCCGCATGGCGATGCGGGACTACCTGATCAGTGAGGTTGCCGAGGAATACGGCGCAGGCCTGCTGACCCGTCGCGAGGCGGTGCGTCGGCTCGGGCTGATGGGCTTGGGCCTCGGTGCGGCGACGGCCGTGCTGGCGGGGTGCGGCAACAAGGGCGACCTCGCGGCCGCGCCGGGCAGCACGCCCACCTCCACCTCCAGTCCGACCCTGACCCCACCGCAGGCGACCCCGCCACCGGGTGCGGACGCCGGTGCATTGGTGCGCTGGGCGGCCGGCGGGGTGGACTACCGGGCGGCGTGGAAGGCCGCGGACTCCCTGCGCGGCGCGGTGTTGGTGATTCACGAGAACAAGGGGCTAACGACCCACTTCTACGACCTGGTCGGGCGATTCGCCACCCACGGCTGTTCGGCGCTTTGCGTGGACCTGCTGTCCCGGTCCGGTCCGGACGGTACCGCCGGGTTCACCGACCAGGCCGCCGCGACCGCGGCGCTGGCGAGCGCGCCGACCGAGCAGTTGCTCGGCGACCTGCACGCGGGCCTCGACGAACTGCAGCGCCGTGCCCCGGGCGCACCGATCGGCGTGGTCGGGTTCTGCTTCGGCGGCGGCCTGACGTGGAACCTGCTGCAGATCGGGCCGTTGCAGGACCAGCGGGTGCGGGTCGCCGTCCCGTTCTACGGACCGGCCCCGGCCACGCCGGACTTCACCGGTGCCCACGCCGCCGTGCTGGCCATCTACGGGGCGCTGGACTCCCGGGTCGATGCCACCCGCGCCGCCGCGACCACGGCCATGGAGAAAGCCGGTCTGGTGCACGAGGTGATCACTTACGACAACGCCGACCACGCGTTCTTCAACGACACCGGGCCGCGATACAACGCGACCGCAGCCATCGCTGCGCAGCTGAAGATGTTCCAGTTCCTCGCTGAACACCTGAACGCCACGGGGACCTGAGAGCGGGGCATCCGGGCCCGACCGGCCGTTTTGTGCCCTCGAGGACGGCGGGCGGCGTCAGGGCACCACGGTCACCGGCCAGGGACCGGCTCGCACCAGCCGGACCGCCAGCGAGCCGATCAGGCGGTGCCCGGTGTGGGTCGAGGCGCCGACCACGACCGCGTCGGCGCGTTGCTCGCCGGCGACCCTGGCCAGTTCGGTGAACGGATCGCCGTGCACCGCCAGGAAGTCCACCTCGATCCCGCGCTCCGTCACGGCGACCGCCACCTGGGCGCGCAGGTCCTCAGCGACCTCCTCGCCGGCCTGCGCGACCATCGCTGCGGCGCTCGGCAGCAGGGCGGCCGCAGCGGGCGGGTGTACCACGTGCACGGCCAACAGCCGCGCGCCCTGCCGGCGGGCCAACCCGGCGGCATAAGCTCCGGCCCGCAGCGAGGTCGGCGATCCGTCGACCGCGACGATGATCAGCGTCGGACCGTCGGTCCCCAGCTCGAACGCGTTCATGTCGAGGCCTCCGCCCATCTGATCGCCTTGTCCGGAAGCACTTCTGGGCACTGGGACCGTCAGCGGCGGGCGGCGGCTTCGATCTCGCTGATCAGCCGGTGGATGCGTACCGCGTGGGTGAAGTCCGGGACCTGCCGAGTGTCCTTTGCCAGGTCTTCGGCGAGGGCGGCGTAGACGGCGGCGACGTTGCGGGCACGACCGGGCGGGACGGCGGCCAGGTCGCTGTCGAGGCGGTCGGGTACCGGCAGCCAGCTCAGTCCGATTTCGGTTCCGCTGCCACCGGCCAGGATCAGCTCGGTGCTCTGGATGTTGCCGTCGGCGGTTGAGCTGGTCAGCAGCAGATCGCCTGTGGTGCCGTTGATCTCCCAGCGCAGGCCGCTGGCGCGGGATCGGCCACCCCGGTAGAACACCGAGGCAATGGCTCCGGATTCCAGGGCCGCGGTCACAGCGACCTGGTCGGGTGCGGTCACCGGCACGGTGGTGTTCTCCTCGGCGATCAGGACCTCGTGGCGTCCGACGGCGAGTGTCGCGGTGACCACCTCGATGTCCCCCAGGACGTAGGTGAGCGCGTCCAAGGCGTGCGCGGTGGACACCGACAGTGTGGTTACGCCGTTGGCGGCATCGAACAGAAAGGCGTGTCTGCGGTCGGTCACGGCGTCCCAGCCCATGGCCGATCCGGTCAGGGTCGTCGCCAGCACGCGGCCGAGGTAGCCCTCGGCGACCAGTTCACGCAGGCGCTGCACCGCCGGGGCGAATCTGGCCTGCAGCCCGATCACCGTTCGCACACCGGCCACCGCGGCCAGCTCGGCCAGATGTTCGGCCTCCGCGAGGTTCACACCGAGTGGCCATTCGCTGTAGACCATCTTCCCGGCGGCGAGTGCCTGCGCCACGAGGTCGTGGTGCTGCGGGACCTTCACCGCCACCACCACCAGATCGACGCCCGGGTGCTCGATCAGCGCACGGGGATCATCGAACCCGTCGACCTCGTACGCCGCCGCGGCGGCGTCCGCCGAGGCACGTCGGCTGGTGGCCACGGCGCGTAACTGGTAGCCGGGCACGGCACACACTGCGGGAATGTGCGCGTCGGTCGCCCAGCCTGGATTGCTCGGGCTGGCACCGATGATCCCCACTCCGATCTGCTGCACTACATCTCCTCTTCGGTTCTGACATGTTGCCTGCCGCGTCGTACAGTCGATCTGACGTCGCTGGCGGTCCTCAGAACATGCCGTCCGAATAGGCCGCTCGGGACTGCTGCAGGTCGCTGCCCACACCGCGCAGTCCACCGGCGAGTCGGTCGGACGACGAGGGGGCCGGCGCGACCTGAGCCTCGGGGCGGGCGGGGCGCGGCCGGTTCGGGTTGTCGGAGAGGACCAGGCCGTCGCGCATCACGACCAGCCGTTGGGCGCGCGAGCCGACCTCGTCCTCGTGAGTGATCACCATGATCGTGCGGCCGGCGGCGGACAGTTCGTCGAACAGGTCCAGGACATCGGCGGTGGACTTGGAGTCCAGTGCGCCTGTGGGTTCGTCGGCCAGCAGCAGGACCGGGTCGGTCACGATCGCGCGGGCGACCGCGACCCGTTGCTGCTGCCCACCGGACAGTTCGGAGGGCATGTGGTCGCGCCGTTGCGCGAGCCCGACCTTGTCCAGCGCCGCTGTCGCCCGCTGCCGGCGTTCCTTGGCGCTGACGTGCGCGTAGACCAGCGGCAGCTCCACGTTGGACAGCGCGGTGGTGCGCGGGATCATGTTGTAGCTCTGGAAAATGAAGCCGATCTTGCGGTTGCGGATCCCCGACAGTTGGTCCTCGTTCCGGCGGCGCACGTCGACACCGTCGAGCAGGTAGCGGCCGGCGGATGGGGAGTCCAGGCACCCGACGATGTTCATCAACGTCGACTTGCCCGAACCCGAGGCTCCCATGATCGCCACGTATTCCCCCGGCATGACAGTCAGGTCCACCTGCCGGATCGCATGCACGGCGGTCTCACCCTCGCCGTAGGTCTTCCGGATCCCTTCCAGCTGGATCGTCGGTCGCATCGCGGCGCCTTCGGGCGCGCGAAGGCGTTCCCCCGTTACGTTCATCGCAGTTCCTCTTCCAGAAGACGTTCGTGGCGACCTGGTAGCCGCCGGCGCCGGGGTCGGGGCCCGGACCTACTCGGAGCCGCACTGCGGCTGGGCGTGTGTCGGGCGGCCGGACAGGTGCGGCAGCTCGCGCAGGCGTTCGGTGATCGGTGGTTTGTCCGGTTCGACGGCGTGCATGACTCGTTGTGCGATCCGGTGCAGTTGCTGCTGCTGGGCCTTGGTCAGCGGGTCGAACACGAGGCGGCGGACCTCGCCGAGATGCGCAGGCGCCGCGGCGAGCACCTTGTCCCATCCGGCGTCGGTGAGCACCCCGAGGGTGTAGCGGCCGTCGTCGGGGTCGGGGGTCCGGCGCACCCAGCCGCGCTCCTCCAGCCGGGTCACCACGTTCGACAGCCGGGAGAGGCTGCTGGCGGTGAACTCGGCCAGCTTGCTCAGCCGCACGGTGCGTTCCGGGGCCACCGACAGGGCGGCGATGACCTGGTACTCGACCAGGCTGATTCCCGCGCTGCGCTGCAGGTGAGCGTCCAGCACGGCCGGCAGTTGCACCAGCATGTAGCCGAAGGCCACGAAGGTCTGTTGCTCGTCCGAATCGAGCCACCGCGGTTCCGGGACGTCTTCCATGCCGACCAATCTAACTTCAAAGATGAAGTGACTCAAGACCATAGACACTTGAATCTTGAAGTTACCTGTGCATACGATCACTACATGATTGAAGTGATCGCGGAGTCGCCCGACTGGGCTGTGCTGCGCTGCGTCGGACCCCTGGACCTGGTCATCGGGACCGGGTCGACCACCGACCGCTGAAGGGGGTCCGATCGTGGATCGTGAGCGTGGTGGCCTTTTCACGGCGTTGTCGCAGCTGCGCCAGAGTGCCTGGTTCGCGTGGGGCGGGATCCTGGCCAACAAGATGCGCTCCACGCTGACGATGCTCGGCATCGTGATCGGGGTTGCCTCGGTGATCGCGCTGGTCGCGGTCGGCACCGGCTCCTCGGCGGCTGTGCAGGCCTCCATCGACCGGCTGGGCTCGGACAGTCTGTTCGTACTGCCGGCGGACACGGTGAGCGGCGGGCAGGGCAGTGCGTTGGTCACGCAGTTGCGTCACCTGCTCGGGTTGAAGGGCCAGGCGCAGGGCACGCATGACCGTAAGTCGGCGCTGACCTTCGACGACGCGGGCGCACTGCTGAACAACCCGATGGCCCCCGATGTCTCGGGGGTGTCCCCGCTGGTGGTGCTGCACGGCGCGGCAGCCACCCGCGGCAACTCCTCGCACACGGTCGGGGTGCTGCTGGGGGCGACCCCGGAATTCCTGGACATCGACAACACCACCCTGGCGGCGGGCCGGAACTTCACCGACGAGGAGTACAGCGCCCACCGCCGGTTGGTGTTGCTGGGCCCCTCGGTGGCCGCCGACCTCACCGACGGCACCCCGGCCGAACTGGTCGGGCAGGGCGTGCGGCTGAACGGGCAGACGTTCACGGTGATCGGCATCCTCGAACCCAAGGGCTACTCCGGGCAGCAGGACCTCGACGACCGGGTCGTCGCCCCCGGTACCGCGGTCTCCGACGCCCTGTACGGCTACGCCCCACCCGGACAAGGACCACTGTCCGGGATCGACGTGCAGGCCACCTCGCGGACCACCACCGCCGCGGCCCAGGCCGAGGTGCAGAACGTCCTGTCCCAGCGCCATCACGTGGCCGGCGCTGACACCGACTTCGTGGTGTTCAACGCCTCGGCCGTCCTGGCGGCCGGCGGCTCGGCCAACAAGACCCTCACCGTGCTGCTCGGCGCCGTCGCCGGGATCTCCCTGCTGGTCGGCGGTATCGGGGTCATGAACATCATGCTGGTCTCGGTGACCGAACGCACCCGCGAGATCGGCATCCGCAAGGCCATCGGCGGCACCGCCAGGGACATCATCGGCCAGTTCCTGTCCGAGGCCGTCTTCCTGTCCATGATCGGCGGCGCGATCGGGGTGGCCGCCGGCCTTGTCGCCTCCAGGTTCACCATCACCGGGGTGCACCCGGTCGTTGCACCGTGGTCGATCTGGCTGGCCGTCGGGGTGTCCCTTGGCACCGGGCTGGTTTTCGGCTTCTACCCCGCCAGCCGAGCCGCCGCACTACGCCCGATCCAGGCCCTGCGCTACGAGTGATTGAGCCGAGCGGAACGGACGCCCCTCGCGGGTGGGAGCGGACTGCTCGCCGAACGTAGGCGGAGGGATCGAGAGAGCGAGCTTGCGAGCCCTCTCGATCCCGTAGCCGGAGGAGGCGAGCAACAGCCGGGAGCTTGCGAGCGGCGTCCGCTGCCGAGGTGATTGAAGCTCGTTGACGAGCGCAGCGAGGATCACGAGTGCCCGTGCCCCGACGCTGCTCGGAGCGGGCCCGCCCGGCAGCCAGTCGAGCGGGCCCGCCCCCGGCGTCGAGCGAACTGATCGGGGGTCAGTTATGACGCGCCGCCCATACTTTGCGCGATTGCGGCCGTCCAGCCGTGCCCGGCTGTCGATGGGGGTTCGTGTCCTCTTCGCGTCGAGAACCCCTTGTTCGGAAGGAAAAATCGCAGGTCATCCTGGGCAGCAGCGTTCGGTAAATCCGTCGCGAAAGCGGCAGCCGATTGACGCCTTATGAGCCCCAAGGCACCGTCGGGCCGAGTCGGACCGAACTGACCGTGCCTCAGTTATCGGTGCGGTCGGGGGCTACCGATGGGCGCAGCCCTTTTGGGGCCGCCTTGGCCGAACTCGACACCGAACCCCACACCGCTGCTGGCTCCGGTGGTGGCGGGCTACGGCTTCGGGGTCGGGGAGCTGCCGGCAGGCTGCTTCTTGCAGGCCGGGAACGAGGGATGGTGCTTGCAGTCCGGCGGCGGCCCCGGCGGGGGTGCTGCAGGTCCGGCACTGATGAGGGCAGCAGGTGATGCAGCAGTGGCGCCGGTTCCCTGAGCCGATGCACCCCCGGACGAGACCGACGTGACCCCGCCCGCGACGGCGAGCACCAACACGGCGCGCGCGATTCCGCATCCCATGACCTGTACCTCCTCGCATCGAGGGAAACTCCTGGATTGCAGCAGCCACGGAGTCGTGCTTCCCTCCGTGGGCCTGCCTGCACCGCAGCTTCCCCGCCCGGTCAGATCCACACCCGCCCGGGTCCGCGGGCTTCACGGCGGCCCGGGTCGACGGCTCTTCCGGGTCTGCTCACCGTCTGATTGACCATCAGAGATGTGACTAGTTCACCGGATCGTCTGGTCCGCCGCGGACCGCGGCTTGGGCCCGCCCAGCCACCGGCTCAGTTCCAGCGCGGCTCCGATCTCAAGACCTCTTACGGCCAGCGGTTCGGGAAGCAGTGCCTCGGCGCGATGGATCCGGTTGAGCACCGTATTGCGGTGGGTGAACAGGATCTCGGCGGTCCGGGCGGTGCTGTACATCGCGCGGATGTAGACCCGCACGGTCTCGCGAAGTTCGGCGTCGGCGGTCTCCAACGCCCCGAGAGTCCGTGCCATGTACTCCCGGGCGGCCTGCTCGTCGCGACCGGCCAGCGCCGCCAATGCCACCTCGGCGAACGTGGCGACGTGCCCGACCCCGCTTCGCATCATCAGCCGCTGGGCCTCCACCGCTTCGTCGTGGCTGCGCCGGAAGCCCTCGACACCACGGCCGGGTGAGCCGATTGCGCATCGGACGTCCGGTGCGTCGGCGACGGCGTCGGCGAGGTCGCAGAGCTCTCCGAAACCCCCTAGCCATAACCACAGCGAGAACGAACTTGCCGCCACGACGAGGATCTGCGGCGCTCGGGCCCTGCGCCGCAGTTCTTCCGCCACGCGGCTCAGGGCCGCGCGGTCCGGCGCGCCGGGGTCGCCCCACAGCACCGCGCCGAGTTGTCGCCCCTCGAAGGGGTACCCGAGACGATCGGCCGCACGGGCCGCCTCGATCGGGGCGCCCTCCAGCACCAGGGTCACGGTCTCGAGGTGCTGTGCCGCCGACGCCCGGGTCAGTTCGTCGCGTTCCTGCTCGATGTGCTCGGTCAACTGACGCAGAGTCTCGTCGATCCACGAACCGAGCGAGTCGGCCACGACCTCGAGACTTCTGGCCACCACGGCGGTGTCGGTCGAGGCGGCGAAAGTGAGCCGCATCCAGTGGCGCCAGACCACATTCCGGCCGCTGTTGTAGGCCGCCCAGATGTTGCGGGCCGCACCGCGTCGGGTCGCCGCCCGCGCGATTCCGACGACCGAGGGAGCCATGAGCGGCGTCACCCGGGTGTAGGGCGAGGTCCGTACTACGGCGATCCAGTGCGCAGCGTTCTCGCGGGTGGAGGCCAGGGCCTCCTCGGCCATCACCGGGTCGCTGCGGAACGGTTCGCCCATCCCGCCCAGCACGGCTTCCTCGACCTCGGCCAGGACGCCGCTCGCGGGGTCGACCACCTGGTCGGCAACCTCGCGGATCAGGGCAGCAACCGGGTCCACGAAGAGCAGCTTACCGAGGCGTATGTGCGATACGCCCAATTATCCATCAAATACTGTGCGAGATAACCTGGGCCGGGCGAGGCTTGGCGCGGCACTCTGGCTGCACTCCGGCAGCAGATGAGAGGACCAGCCCATGACCGGCACCGGCTCCCCCGAGGTTGACGTCGAGGTGATCATCGTCGGGGCCGGGATCTCCGGCATCGGTGCAGGCAGCCGTCTGGTCACCGAAAGGCCGTCGACGTCCTTCCTGCTCGTCGATGCCCGCAGCAGCGTCGGCGGAACCTGGGACCTTTTCCGCTACCCGGGCATCCGGTCGGACTCGGACTTGATCACCTACGGCTACGAGTACAAGCCATGGACGGACAAGCAGGCCATCGCACCGGGTGGGGCGATCCTGGCCTACCTGCGCGACACGATTCGCGAGTACGACCTGGAACCGCACCTGCGACTGGGCCGTAAGGTCGTCAATGCCGCGTGGTCCTCCGCGGACACCCGTTGGACGGTATCCATGCTCAACACGGCCACCGGCGCCGTCGAGACGGTGACCGCGCGCTGGATCTTCAGCGCCACCGGGTACTTCGACCACGCGGAGGGCTTCCGGCCGACGTTCGCCGGCGAACAGCAGTTCGGTGGGCAGATCGTGCACCCGCAGCACTGGCCGCAGGACCTGGATTACACCGGCAAGCGCGTCGTGATCATCGGCAGCGGTGCCACCGCGGTGACGATGCTGCCCGCGATGACCGACAGAGCCGCGCACGTCACCATGTTGCAGCGTTCGCCCTCCTACGTCGTGCCGCTGCCGTCGCAGGACCTGGTCGTCAAGGTGTTGCGGCGGTTCTTGCCCACCAACCAAGCTTTCCGCGGCGCCCGGCGCGCGAACATCGCGCGGATCGCGTTCATCGTCGGGCTGTCCCGACGCCACCCGGACAAGGTCCGACGGTTGATCCGGTGGGTCAACAAGACGAGCCTGCCCAAGGGCTTCGACGTCGACACGCATTTCAACCCGTCGTACAACCCCTGGGACGAGCGTATGTGCGTCGTGCCGGACGGAGATCTGTTCAAGGCGATCAAGGCCGGCAAGGCCTCCGTGGTCACAGATCGCATCACGCGATTCACCGCCGACGGGGTCGAACCGGAGTCCGGGCAGGTGCTGCCGGCGGACATCGTGGTCACCGCGACAGGCATGAACCTGCTGCCCTTCGGGGCCATCGATGCCTGCGTCGACGGTCGCCCCGTCAAGTGGTCAGAATCGGTGACCTACAAATCGTTCATGCTCTGCGGCATTCCCAACTTCGCCTACGCCTTCGGCTACACCAACAATTCCTGGACGCTGAAGGTGGACCTGGTCACCGAGCACTGGTGCCGCCTTCTGGCACATATGGCGAAGCACGGGCACGACACCGTCGTCCCCACCCTTGAGGATCCGCACCTGCCGCGGCGGCCGTTCATCGACGACCTCAGTTCGAGCTACCTCCGTCGAGGTATCGAATCGTTCCCCAGCCAGGGCGGGTCCGGGCCGTGGTCCGCCGACATGCACTACCCGACCGATCTCGAGCGGCTGCGAAAGGGACCGGTGCAGGATGATGTGCTCGTGTTCGGTGCGGCCGCGAGGACCATTCCGATCGCCGCATGACGGGCCAATCTCGAGGCGCGGAGTTCAGATGACCACGGTGGCACCGGCCGACACACTGCGTCGCCTCGAAGGCGGCGTCGCAATCGATGAGGCCCCGCCTTCTTCGACGCGCTACCAGCGGTGACCGTCGGGGAGATGCTCGGTAGTTGGGTCGTGGTCGCGTGGACTCGACGTGGGTGCAACCTGCACCCATACGTCGGTAGGCTGGGTGCATGCCGAAGGTGATACAGATCCGGGACGTCCCGGACGAGGTCCGCGATGCCCTGGCCGAGGCGGCCGCAGCTGAGGGTTTGTCGATGACCGGATACCTGCGCCGCGAGCTCGAGCATCTGGCGGGGCGCGCCAAGCGGGTGCGCAAGAACGCGGCGGTGATCCGTCGGACCCAGCGCAAGGTCGGCGTGACGGTCGAGCGTTCGACGATCCTGTCGGTGCTGCATGAAGGTCGGGGTGTGTGAAGGTCATCGATGCCGGGGTCATCGTCGAACTGATCGCCGGGGGACTGGACCCGGCCAGGCTGGGCGGGGAGGACCTGGCGGTGCCCCACCTGGTCGACAGTGAGGTCACCAACGTGCTGCGAGGGCTTGTCCGACGCGGGGATCTCACCGATGAACAAGCCGGCGCGGCGCTGTCCGGATTCGCCGCGCTGACGCTGACCAGATTCCCGGCCGAGGCGCTGCGGCCGCGGATGTGGGAGCTGCGGCACAACCTCAGCGCCTACGACGCGACCTACGTCGCGCTGGCCGAATCGATCGCGGCCAGTTCGTGGCTCACCACCGATGCCCGCCTGGGTCGCGCCCCCGGCATCCGGTGTGCCGTCGAGGTGCTCTGACGCACTCATCACACGCTTTCGCTGGAGCCGTCGAGCCGTCAGGATTCGGTGGTCCATGCTGCGGGTTGGGCGAACAGTGCGCGCGTGGTGGGCCAGTGTTCCGGTTCGGTGAGGACGAGCAGGCGGTCGCCGGGGTGCAGGCGAGTGTCCGCCGCGGGGGGCAGGATTGTGCCGTCCCGGGTGAGCAGGCTGATCCAGTGGGTGCGGTTGTGTCCTGGCAGGTCGCCTATGCGGGTGCCGTCGGCCAGGGTTCCGGCGGCGACGGTGATCTGGTGGGCGCCGGTGGGCGGCGTGGTGGCCCGTAGTCCGACGGCGTAGGGCTCGAGTTGGGTCGATCGCATGGGGATTCGCAGCAGTCGGGCGGCCGGACCGACAGTGCCGCCCTGGACGATCACCGAGCAGAGCACGACCACCACGACGATCCCGTAGAGGCGTCGCGCGTCGGGTACTTGCGCGGTGAGCAGGTAGCTGCCGAGCAGGATGGGGACCGCGCCTTTGAGCCCGGCCCAGAGCACGAACAGGCGCTCGTTGCGGTCCATGGGGATCGGCAGCAGGCAGGCGCCGACCAACAGGGGTCGGATGAGGAAGGCGAGCGCGGCGGCGATGGCGATCCCGGGGGCCCACACGTCGGCGCGTTCGAGCACGTCGAGGTCGACGGTCAGTCCCAGGGTCACGAATGCCACGATCTCCCCCAGCCCGGCCAGTGCGGACAGGAACCGTTCGCTCTCCAGCTTGTAGGGGGCCGGGCGGTCGCCGAGTTCGATTCCGGCCAGGAAGACGGCCAGGAACCCGGACCCGTGTGCCGCCGTGGTGAGCCCGAAGATGATCAAGGCACCGGTGAGGGTGCGCAGTGGGTAGAGCGCCTCGTTGGGCAGGCCGACGCGGCTGGTGAACCGGTCCAGGAGTCGGGCCCCGATCAGACCCCCGGCTGTGCCGATCGCGATCTGCATGGCGAACTGCCCGGCGGCGGTGGCCAGCGCACCGGCGCCCAGGCCTCCACCGGTGATCAGGCCGACCATCAGCGCGATGCCGACCGGGTCGTTCGCGCCGGACTCACCGACCAGCACGTCGCCGCTGGGGCCGGTGATCTCGCGGCGCCCGAGCACCGCCAGGACAACCGCCGGGTCGGTCGGTGCGACGGCGGACCCGACCAGAAGGGCCCCCCAACCACCTAGTCCCAGACCGAAACAGCCCAGGACCCCGACCCCGGCGGTGGTCAGGAAGGTCCCGGCCACGCCCAGCAGCAACACCGGTCCGGCGACCGCGCGGGCGCGGCGCCGGCCCAGTCGCAGCCCGCCCTCGAAAAGGATCACCGCCAGGGCCACCGAGACCACCCGGCCGGCCGAACGCGGGTCGATGTCTCCCAAGCGGGGCACCAGTTGGGCCGTCACCGCCGCGGCGACCAGGACGAATGCCGGCGCCGGTACGCCGATGCGTTCGGTGAGCCTGTTCAGCAGGATCGCCAGCAAACCGACCGCGGCCGTCCCGGCGACCAACCAGCCGAAGGTTGCGATGTCGCTGGTCATGGACGAACTCCCGGGGCAGACAGCAGCGACTCGCCGACCAGACTTCCCGGCACACCTTCACGCGCTGCCGGCGCGTGCCGTCGCCCAGCATAGAAGCCGCCCGGTGGCGCTGAGGTGGCTGCCGGTTCGCCAGTTACGAGCAAAGCGCGAGGTCTTACGGATCGAGGAGGATCAGTGCGCCGTGTCTGTGCCGGCGCATGTCGGGTGCGCCAGACTGCCAGCGCGAATGGCCGCCGTGCCCGACGCATCCGGAGGATCGGTGAGCGAACGCTGGCACAGACTTCAGGAGCTACCGGACGAGGGCCGGGTCCAGGTCGCTGTGGTCGACGGCCACAGTCTGGCCGTATCGCGTTGCGGCGGCCGCCTCGGTGCGCTGGACAATCGCTGCCCGCACCAGGGAGGGCCGCTCGGCGAGGGTTCTGTCGAGAACGGCTGGTTGCGTTGTCCCTGGCACGGCTATGACTACGACCCGACCACGGGCAAACCCCCGCCCGGGTTCAGCGACGCGCCGGTGTCGTTCGGTGTCGAGGAGCGGGATGACGGCGCGTGGGTTTGCCTGCCCGATCGGCTGCCGCGGGCGCGGACGGTGTCCGACGTGCTGGTGGAGACGCTCGTCGAATGGGGCGTGGACACGGTGTTCGGCATGGTCGGGCATTCCAACCTGGGTTTCGCCGAGGCGCTACGACGTTCCGAGGAACGTGGCGAGCTGCGCTATGTCGGCATCAGGCACGAGGGCGCAGCGTCTTTCGCCGCGAGTGCGTACGGAAAGCTGACGGGGCGTCCGGCCGTGTGCCTGGCCATCGCGGGGCCGGGCTCGACCAACCTGTTGACCGGCCTGTACGACGCTCGCCTCGACGGATCGCCGGTAGTGGCGATCTCCGGCCAGGTCCCGTCCAGCGTTCTCGGGCGGGGTGCGTTCCAGGACGTCGATCTGTCGGCGGTGTTCCGCGACGTCGCGTTGTCCACGGTGACAGTGCACGCCGGGTCGGAGCACGGCGAACTCGCGGCAACGGCCGTCAAGCGCGCGATCGACGGACGTGGCGTGACCCATCTCGTCCTGCCCGACGAGGTCCAAGGCCTGCCCTCGGATGCACCCGCGGCGCCGCCGACCGGGCGTGCCGCGGACCGGGCGACCGCCCCGCCGCCCGAGCTGGTGGCCGCAGCGGTGGCGCGACTGCGGGCGGCCCGGCGACCGGTGCTGGTGGTCGGGGACGGGGCCCGGCAGGCGGCCGCCGAGGTTCGGTCCCTCGCGGAGCGGTTGAACGCCCCAGTGCTCACCACGTTCCGGGCGAAAGGACTGCTGCCCGATTCCCATCCGCTCGCTGCCGGGGTGCTCGGCCGGTCCGGCACGCCGGTGGCCTCGTGGCTGATGAACGAGGCGGACCTTCTGCTGGTCGTGGGTGCCTCGTTCGCGAACCACACCGGGATCGCGCCGTACAAGCCCATCATCCAGGTGGACGACGCACCGGCGGCGATCGGTCGATTCAGTGGCGTCGAACTGGGGCTGCTGGGCGACGCCGTGGTGACGCTGGGTCAGATCCTCGACCGGCTCGGATCGACGGCGGTCCTGGCAACCGATCAGCGGCCCGACGTCGCAGCCCGATGGACGCTCTGGCGCGCCGAGAAGGCGCGCCGGGCAGCTGATGGTCGCGGTTGCGGGCTGTCCGCTGCCGCCGTGTTCGCTGCACTCGCCCGGCACTGTCCGCATGATGCAGTGATCACGGTGGACGTCGGCAACCACGCCTACGCGTTCGGCAGGTACTTCGAGAGCAGCGGTCAGCCGGTGCTGATGTCGGGCTACCTCGGCTCCATCGGATTCGGTTATCCCGCGGCGCTCGGTGCCTGGGCCGCAGATCCGTCCCGTCCGGTGGTGGCGGTGACCGGCGACGGTGGATTCGGGCAGTACCTCGCCGAGGTGACCACCGCCGTCAAGTACGCGATCCCGGTCAAGCACGTGCTGCTCGACAACGGCGCTCTGGGCAAGATCAGCAAGGAGCAGCTCGCGGCGGGCCTGTCGGTCTGGCAGACCTCGCTGGTCAACCCCGACTTCGCCGACTTCGCCCGAAGCTGCGGCGCCGTCGGCCTCTTCGCCGGTGATGCAGCCGGACTCGAGACCGGCATGGAAGCCCTGTTCGCCGCCGCCGGTCCGGCGATGCTGCACCTTCACATCGACGGGGAGCTGGTCTGATCGTTGCCTGACTGACCATCAGAAATGGTGGCGAAGGACGTCGTAACCTGGCCCGGGCCGTGGCCTGCGCGCAGGCACCCACGAAAGGAATGCATACCCAATGAGCGACAGCGGTGGTGCGGCGCAGCGGCCCTCGACGGTGCGCCTGGCACCGAAGCAGGAGGAGCTGTGCGGTCAGAGCACCTGGGACTTCAGCGATCTGCGAGCGCTGTTCATCAACTGCACGCTGAAGCGCTCGCCGGAGCAGTCGCACACCCAGGGTCTGGCCGACATCTCGATGGAGATCATGCGCCGCCAAGGGGTCACGGTGGAAGTGGTACGGGCCATCGACCGGGATATCGCCACCGGAGTCTGGCCCGACATGACCGAA
>DATASX010000033.1 GCA_036269075.1 Sporichthyaceae bacterium | reverse complement strand
GGTCTCCTCGCGGGGTTGCACGCCGTCGGGGTCGAGGTAGTGCTCCAGGACCTTGGTCAGTTTGCGGATCTGCGTGGCGTTGAGCTGGGCGGCGTGCTCGAGCAGGATCTCCTCGACCTCGACCTGCTGCTCCACCGAAGCTACGTTCGGCAGCCCCGACACCACCTCGACGATGGCCTTGGCCCGGTCCCGACAGATCAGCCCCTCGGCCAAGGCCGCACCGGTGTCGGCCAGCTTCGACCCCAGTGCCTCGGCCAGTTTCACCACGGTGGCGGCCTCGGCCGGGACCCCACGCTCGATCACCTCACGCACCAAGCAGAGTTCGACCGACTCGATCTGGGCCCGAACCTGATGCCAGTCCCGCAACAGTTCGACGACCTGCCCACCACTGCAGGACCACAAATCATTCTCGAGGTATTTCCGCGCAACGGTCAGAGCTGTCTCGAATTCCGAGACCGACCCGAGCACCGCGTTATCCATGACCCAATATTAATCCAGGACACCGACAAAAACCGGCGAACCGGAAAACGAATCCGCACGAAAGCGGGGCGCCGAACCAAGATTTTGGCCGGTGTCCTGTCTCGGTGCGGGACCGCACAGCCACGTACGCTGATCGGCGTCGGGCGGTGTTCTCCCGCCCGACCGAAGGCGCCCGATGTGGCTGTGCGGTAAGGGCCCCGCACCGAGACAGGTGGCTAAAATCTTGCCCCCTGAGACACATCCGCCCCGCCCCAACCGGAGCAGATCCGTTGCACCCCTACCGCCGTTATTCCGGCGCAGGTCCGTCGAGGTGCCTGTTACGATTACTGAGCCAGGCGCTGGATATCAATTCGACCGTGATACGACGCCGAAAACGAAACGGGCCGCCACGTCTCTCGACGCGGCGGCCCGTTCGGGATGCAGGGCACGTTCTAAATGCGGCCGTTCGTCAGTGCATAGGCCCGGCCGGCATGGCGCTGGCGCCCGACCCGCTGCCCGAGGCGAGCATTGCCTGAAGCAGCGCCGCGTGCGCGGCCGCCCAGTTCTGGAAGTCGCCGATGTCCTCGAGCTGCTGGCCCGGCGAGCGGCTCCAGTGCGCGGCGTCCATGTGCTGCATGAACGGGCCGGTGACCGGGCCGGAGTACGCCGGGCTGCCCTTGCCGACGGCCGGGTCGAACATCATCCGGAACAGCGCCTCGTGCGATTTCAGCCAGGTGTCGAGGTCGGCGATGTCCTTGGCCTGACCGGCCGGCGACCGGTTCCAGTGCGCGACGTCCATGTGCTGCAGGAACGTGCCGACCCCAGGGGCCTGGCCCAGCGTGGACTGGCGCCCGACCTCGTAGTCGAGCATCTGCCGGAACAGGTACTCGTGGCTGAGCATCCAGGTGTCGAAGTCCGCGATGTCGTGCACCTGGCCGGCTCCCGAGCGGTTGAAGTGCGCGGCCTGCAGGTGCTTCATGAACGGGTCCGAGGCGCCGCTGACCGGGTCGGTCGCCGGTGTCCAACCGTCGTCGCTGCTCGCCGGCGTGGTGGCAGTGCCGTTGTCCGGTTGGCTCGGCGCACTCATCGAGCCCATGTTGTCTTTCGGGGTGCTCGAGGAGTTGCCACCCTCGGTGGTGCCCGGCTTCTTGTCCGGCGGGGTCGGGGTGGCGGTCGTGATCTCGGCCTTGGGCATCTTGGTGGGCTTGGCGGTGGCCTTCGTGGCCGGGGCCGCGGGAGCGGCCGGAACCACCGTGACGACGGCCTTCATGTCCGGGTGGACGGCGCAGTAGTACTCGTAGGTGCCGGGCTTGGCGAATGTGTAGGAGAACGCCTTGCCCTTGGCGAATGCGCCGGAGTCGAAAGCGACCGGGGCCTTGGTGGTGGTCACGGTGTGCGGAGCGTCGTCCTCGTTGGTCCAGGTGACGACGGTGCCGACCGGGACGGTCATGGTGGCCGGGGAGAACGCGTGCTTGACGATCGTGTCCGTTGCGGGGGCCAGCGTGGAGGTGGCCACGGCCGGAGCGGCCTGGTGTGGGGAGTGCGCAGGGGCGACCGTCGCGCGGGCGACGGGAGCCGCCACCAGCCCTAGGGCTGCGGCGACCAGGATTGCCGGCAGCGCGCGAGTGGTGGCACGGGTGCGGATACGCATCTGTATGAACTCCTTCTGAGCCTCGTGCGAAGTAACGCGTGCGGGCAGCGGGCCTCTCGATGCCCCATGGAGGTATCCGACTTGTCGGATGAAGCGACGCGGTGACCCGGGCGTTACTCGGCGGTAAGCAGATACGCACGCCGGAGAACGCTCTGTTTCGTTACACTCACGCGGCGCGGCCCGAAAATCTGACGGAAAATCAGTTTTGCTGCATGCAAAGGATTCTCACTGGACCGCGAATGCCGGGTGCGAGAGATCCGGTGACATGCGGGACGCATTTTCGAAAACCCCCGGAAACATCGCAGGCTCGAGCCGGGTGGCTCAGGCGTCCGGTTCGGCCAGCAACCGGGCCCGGGCGGCCTCCAGCGCGGCCCGGTGCGCGGAGTCCGGCTCGGGGATCGCCGGGTGCATCCCCTGCAGGGTGTGCACGATGACCCCGGCGACCAGGGCCCGCATGAGCGGCTTGTCGTCTGCCGGGATCACGTACCAGGGGGCATGCTCGCTCGAGGTGGCGCTCAGCGCCTCACCGTAGGCGTGCCGGTAAGCGTCGAAGTACTCTCGCTCGGCGAGGTCCGCGGCAGAGAACTTCCAATGTTTGCTCGGGTCGTTCAAGCGCTCCAGCAGCCGCCGACGCTGCTCGGCCTTCGACACGTGCAGGAAGAATTTCGTCACCGTCGTACCGCTGTGACTCAGGTGCCGCTCGAATGCGTTGATGGCCTCGAACCGGGAGGCCCACAACTTCGACCCGTTCCGCGAACCGGCCGACTCGAGCAGGTCCGGATGCACGCGGACCACCAGGACGTCCTCGTAGTACGACCGGTTGAAGACCTCGATCCGGCCGCGCTGTGGCAGCGCCCGCACGCTGCGCCACAGGAAGTCGTGGCTCAGCTCCTCGGCCGAGGGTTGCTTGAACGAGCTCACCCCCACGCCCTGCGGATTGACGCCGGCCAGGACGTGGCTGATCGTGCCGTCCTTTCCCGCCGCGTCCAGGCCCTGGAACACCAGCAGCAGCGCTTGTCGGGACTCGGCGGCCAGCAGCTCCTGCAGCTCCCGCAGGCGCTGGCCGAAGCTGGTCAGGGCCGCTGTCGCGGCCTGCTTCGGGGTCCCGCCAGTCGGTAGGTCGAGCCAGTCGGCTGCGGTTCGGTCGGTGCGACGGTGGTCCAGCCGGGCGAGCTCGCCGGGCGCCACGGCCAGCTCCGCGACGACGCTGCCGGCCAACTTCATCGGACCTCACCTCTAGTCTGGACGTCGAGGACCCTCTTGCCGGAACCCGTCGGACGACTTCTGGACACCCTACGGAAACCTCGTCCGGCTAGGTTCCGGCCAGTTCGCACCTCCGGCGGAAGGCGACCGCGTTGGCCGAGCACATGACGTTCGAGGAACACCCGACGCATCGGTGGTACGACCTGCCGCACCCGCAGGTCGTGGTGCTGTTCGGCGCGACCGGTGACCTGGCCCGGCGCAAGTTGCTGCCCGGCCTGCTCCGGCTGTCGGCCTCCGGACTCGTCCCGGACTGCCGGGTGGTGGGCACCTCGCTGGACGAGTTGGACGACGCCAGCTTCCGCGCGTTCGCTCACGAGGCGTGCAGGCAGTTCTCCACGCACAAGGTGCTCGACTCGGCGTGGGAGGCCTTCGCGGAGCGGCTGAGCTACGTGCCGACCTCGGCCGGGCCCGAGGGGCTGGGCGCCTGCGTCGGGCGGGCCGAGGACGAACTCGGGGGACTGGTCGAACGGCTGCACTACCTGTCGATCCCGCCCAGCGCGGCTCCGGGCGTCATCCGCTCGCTGGCCGACGCGAAGCTCGTCGAACGGGCGCGGATCATCCTGGAGAAGCCCTTCGGCACCGACGTGGACAGCGCCCGCCGGCTGAACGCCACGCTGCACGAGATCTTCACCGAGGAGCAGGTCTTCCGGATCGACCACTTCCTCGGCAAGGAGGCGGCTCAGAACATCCTGGCGTTCCGGTTCGCCAACGGACTGTTCGAGCCGATCTGGAACCGCAACCACATCGACCACGTGCAGATCGACGTCCCGGAGACGCTCGACTGCGGCGGCCGGGCCGGCTTCTACGAGGGCTGCGGCGCCTACCGCGACATGGTGGTCACGCACCTGTTCCAAGTGCTGGCGTTCATGGCGATGGAGCCGCCGGCGGCTTTGGAACCCGAGGCGATCGCCGAGGAGAAGAATAAAGTCTTCCGTTCGCTCAAACCGATCACCACGGAGAACGTGGTCCGCGGGCAGTACATCGGTTACCGCGGTGAACCGGGGGTCGCTGCGGACTCCGAGACCGAGACGTTCATCGCGTTGCGGGCGGAGATCGACAACTGGCGCTGGGCCGGGGTGCCGTTCTACCTGCGTACCGGCAAACGGATGGCCGAGGGGGCGCGCATCATCTCGATCGCGTTCCGGGAGCCGCCGCGGTCGATGTTCCCGTCCGGGTCCGGCGTGGGGGCGCACGGGCCGGACCACCTGACCTTCGACCTGGCCGACCACGCGAAGCTCTCGTTGTCCTTCTACGGCAAGCGCCCGGGTCGCGGCATGCGCCTGGAGAAGCTGAGCATGCAGTTCGCGATGGACGACACCCGCATGGCCGAGGACGTCCTGGAGGCCTACGAGCGGCTGATCCACGACGCGATGTGCGGCGACCGAACCCTGTTCAACACCGCCGAAGGCATCGAGCGGGTGTGGGCGGCCTCGGCGCCGCTGCTGAGAGACCCGCCGCCGGTGCGGCCGTACCCGCCCGGGTCGTGGGGTCCGAACGCGATCCACCAACTGATAGCGCCGCACGCGTGGCGGTTGCCGTTCGAACGCGGTTGGCGCCCCTGAGGCGGCGTCAGGTCCGCGCGCCGGTCACCCCGATTGCGGCCCGCCGGCAGGCGGCGAGCTGAACGTCACGGCACCGGCAGCCGGGCTGGGGCCTCGGCCCAGCCGATCCAGCGTCCGGGCGATGTCGTCGGCGGCGATCGCCGGCACATCGAGGGCGAGCAGTTCCTCCAACGACTGCGGATGGTCCTGCGAGCCGATCAGCAGCTTCCCGCGCTTGGCCGCGGTCTCGACATCGGCACGGGTCAGATGGACGTCCCAGCCGTACAGCACCTTCCACGGGCCGTTCAGTGCCTCGGCCTTGTCGGAGTCGTGGAAGACCAGGCCCAGCCGCCGGGCGCCGGCGGCGCGCAGCCGGTACAGGATCGAGTCGTTGTCGGCGATCATCGTGGCGCGCGAGTTGTCGGCCAGGCCGTAACGGCGCATGACTGCCATGATCACCTGGGCGTCGTCCCGGTTGCGCAGCTCCTTCGCGTGCACCAGCAGCGGCATGGTCCGGGACTTGGCCGTGATGAACTTCAGTGCCTCGTCGAACGTCGGGACGTGCTGGAAGCCGAAGCGAGGGAAGTGCGCCGCGGCGTTGCACCGGCGGACCTTCGCCGCGGTCTGGTCCTCGACCGGGCCGCGGCAGTCGGTGGTCCGGTTCAGAGTGTCGTCGTGCAGGACGACCGGGACACCGTCCCGGGTCAGCCGGATGTCGAAGACGATCCCGTCGACACCGGCCGCGATCGAGTTCGCGAACGCCGGCAGCGTCGACTCCGGGGTAGCGGTCTCCCCGCCGCGGTGGGCGATGATCTGGATGCGATGCGCGGCGTGCCCGCCGAGGGCGGGTCCGGCCTGCTGGTGCGCGACCGGCTTGGGGTTGCCGCTCGCGAGGTGACCCCAGGCAGGCTGATCGTTGGTGGCGGTCACGCCGAGGGTGGCGGCCAGGAACACCGACGCCGTGACGAAGACGGTCCGTGCGGCCAACCGATTCGCCCCCTGTGCCACGGCAACGCGCCCGCGCCGCGCGGGTGCCTGGGACGATGGGACGACGCCGCCGGCGTGCGCGGGATCCCCCGTCGACCGAATGAGTGAGGCCGATGTCCCCCACAGGGGTGGAACGAGTCTGACGATCAGTCAGATTGCGCACCGGTCGGGCGAAACGGGCCTACCGGTCGGCAGTGGGCGTTCGGGACTTACCGGCCGGCGCGGCGCTAGCATGCTGCGGTGCCCGACGACGAGATTGTCATCCCGGCCCTGCTGCGTGCTGCCCGTGGCTCCTACGGGCGGGTGATCCGCGCCAGATTGGCCGCCTGCGGGTGCGAGGACATGCCGCGCAACGGCGCATTCGTCCTCGGCGGGATGGCCAACCGCGGGGCCTCGGCCGGCGCGATGCTCGGCGGCCTCGGCGTCACCCGGACCGCCGGCTACGAACTGCTCGATGTGCTGGTCGTCCGGGGCTACCTGGAGCGCGTCGCGGCGCCGGACGACCCGATGTGCATCGAGACCCGCCTGACGGGGCGCGGGCACGCCGCCGGGCTGGCGATCGCCGACGCCATCGCCGAGGTCGACGAGGAACTGACCAAGCGCATCACCGCCCAGGAACTGGCCGGGCTGCGCGCCGGACTGGGTGCGCTGGCGGCCCTGGCGGCTGACCGGGGCGAGCCGGGCTGACGGGTCAGGCCGGCCCGCGGCCGCCGTTGATCAGGGCGATCAACGAGGTTCGCGGCCGGGTGACCTGGCGGCCGACGCGCAGGCGGTCGTCGTGCCGCGGTTGGGCCGGTCGTAGGCGACGCAGGAAGGCAGGACGCAGCAAGGCAGGACGCAGCAAGGCAGGACGCAGCAAGGCGGGACGCAGGAAGGCGGACAGCGTCGGCCGAGCCGGGTGTGTCGACGTCATCTCGGCGCTCATTCCGGTACCTCCCACGCGAGACTTCCCACGACACGCAATTCTCACTCCATTACGGGCGATCCGCCCGCAATCGCCGTAGGACACACCTACTCGCGTCAGGTGGACGACCGGCGGCTCGCCGGTGACGCCTGGCTGAGCGGATTCTTATGCTTCGGCTGCGTGCGCGGTGGGCAGGCCTCGGGGGAGTAGCGGTCCGGCGTACCCGGCGTCGGCATCCGTGAAATCCGTGAAGGAGGTCTGACAGATGCTGTTGATCGTTGCGCTCCTGGTGGCGATCCTGTTCGGCGGGCTCACCTTCGTCGCCCACATCGTGTGGTTCGGGCTCGTTGCGGGGCTGGTTGTCGCGATCGCCGTGCACGTCAGCAAGAGCCTCACCCGCGGCGCCTGACCCGGCACGAACGCGGGGAGCACTGATCGGGCCCCACGCGACTCGCGTGGAATATCCGAATTTTTGTCGCGTTCACCCCGGTTCGGCCGGACTCAGGCGTCCGGGTCTGCCGCCATCGGCAGGTCCGAGCAACAGCAGTCGTCCGAGCAGGCGACCAGCCGCACTCCGCGGTCCACGACGCACTCGCAGTCTGCGCAGTTCATTCGCATGCCCCCATCCTGCCTCGGGCGGGTAGTTGCGCGGCGTGCCTGTAGGTCACCGAAAATTCGTGATCCGGCACGTTTGTCGCCGCCGGTGGCGGGTAGCTCACGGTTGCCCGAAACTCTCGGGGTCGCCACGGGCCGCTGCCATCGGTCTCGTGAACGGCGCTTTGCGGGCATCTGTTGCAAAGCCCTGAACCCGCCGCCGGAAGGCCACCGGCGGCGGTAGGCGTTGGTGGGCCTGGTGTGGTTCCGGGTTTCCTCTATGGGGCGGCCGGGGTGAACGCCTGCGGGCGGAAGCGCCCGATGCGGTTGCCGATGAACTCGGTGAACCAAAGCGCGTGATCGTCGCCCACCGCGAGTCCCTCAGGGGCCGACAGCCGGGTCGGGGTGGCCTGCTCGGTCACCCGGTGCGTGGTCGGGTCGAGCCGGGCCAGTCGGTCGAGGCCGAACTCGGTGATCCACAGCGCGTTGTCGGGCCCGGTGCGGATCGAGGCCGGGTAGCTCTTCGGCTCCGGCAGCGCCACGCGGGCGGTGGCTCCGGTGCGCGGTTCGAAGCGCCACACCGCGTCGCCGAGGTAGTCGGTGAACCACAGCGCCTTGTCGGGGCCGACTGTGAGCGCGTACGGGTCGAGCGAGGCCGCGGGCATGCGGTACTCGGTGATCCGTCCGGTTCGGGTGTCGACGCGACCGAGGCGGTTGCCGGTCTGCTCGGTGAACCACACGGCGCCGTCGGGTCCGGTGACGATCTCCATCGGGGTGGCCCCGGCGCTGGGCAACGGGTGGGAAGTGATGGCGTGGGTTCGCGGGTCGAGCCGGCCGATGCTGTTCCGGATCGGCTGGGTGAACCAGAGGGCTCCGTCCGGACCGCTCATGATCCGGGTGGGTTTGTCGTGCGGGCCGGGCAATGCGATCTCGGTGATCCGGCCGCTGCGCGGGTCGATGCGGCCGATCTTGTCGGCGGTGAACTCGGCGAACCACACCCCACCGTCGGACCCGGTGGTGATCGACATCGGCCCGGCCGCGGGCGTGGGCAACGGGTAGTCGATGACGTCGCGGGTCGCCGGGTCGACGCGGCCGATCCGGTCGGCGATCTGCTCGGTGAACCACAGCACCCCATGCGGTCCCACCGCGATCGCGTCCGGTGCGCTGTTGCGCTGGGGCAGCAGATACTCGGTGATCGCCGGTGGCGCGGGCGTGGCCGCGTGGGCCACGGTCGGCGCGGTGCCGACGCAGAGTCCCAGAGCGATCGATGCGCACGCCGACCGTCTGGCCGACCGCGGACGGCGAACTCGCCGGGCCGCGGTCCTGGGACAGACGATGGGGAAGGTGCGCACGGCTTCACGTCCCAACGGCGCGCCACAACGCGTCCGAGTGCGGCTCACGAATCGGTACCGGTCACCTGCCCGGGGCCGGTGTCGGACAAACCAGCATCACGGGGACGTGCGCCGAGCGTCGAACCGGACAACTGACGCAACGTCAGTTCCCGTAGATCGCGATGTCCTGCACCCCGGGGTTGCCGCCGGTGCTGTGCACCACCGCGATGCGGACGACTCGACCGCGGGTGTGCAGCGGGATCATGGACAGGCCGGGAGTGGTCTTGAACGGGCCGTAGCGGTGGCCGTCGACGACGACCTCGATCGCGGTGACGATCGAGGTCCCGTCGCTCATCTGCCGGGTGCGAAAGCCGATCCCAGTCACGTTCGAGACACGCCCGAGGTCGATGGTGATCGAGGCGTGGTCGCCGTCGCCGGCGCTCGACCACTCGGTGGCCGGATTGCCGTCGATGGCGTTCGCGCCTGCGTACTTGGCGCTGTACTCCGAGCTGACCGCGGTGACCTTCGCGCCCAGCGCCAGGTTCTTCCCGGCCGGCAGACTCGGCGCGGCAGCGGTGCGGAACGTGCCGCCGGCACCGGCGTACTGCTGCCCGTCGGCGGTGCCGACGAAGCGGTAGTAGTAAGTGGTCGCGGGCTGCAGGCCGAGCATCTCAGCCTGGTGGGTGGTGTGGCCGTCGGACCCCATGGAGGCGTCGGTCGCCCAACCGTCGGTGGCGGCCGGGGTGCGTCCGTAGTACACGCGGCAGTCCGCGTTCTTCGAGGTGTGCGCGACCAGCAGCGCCGAGGTGCCGCCTGGCTCGGGCGTGACAGTGGGCGTGCCGGTGAGCAGTTGGGCTGCGGGCAACGCGGTCGAGTTCGGTGCCGCGGAGGGCACCCCAGCCGCGTCGACCGCCGCGCCGCTCGAGCTGCCACAGGCGCCGAGCAGGCTCAGCATGAGCAGCCCGGCACTCCAACCGACGACTCGCATCCCGCCTCCGTCCTCGAGCCTAAGCGCCCGTGGCAAACGTCAGCGGCGCGAGGTCGGGGCTTTCATCCCCGCTAGCTGTCCAGGGCCGCGTCCAGGGTGATCTCGACGCCGGTCAGCGCCTTGCTGACCGGACAGCCCGCCTTGGCCTGCTCGGCGACCTCCGCGAAGCCGGCGGCGTCGAGGCCGTCGACCTCGCCGCGCACGGTGATCTTGATGCCGGTCAGTCGGAAGCCGCCGGCCGGGTCGGGGCCGAGTGACACATCGGCTCGGACCTCGAGGGCCTGTGTGGTGGCGCCGGCCTGGCCGATCAGGGCGGACAACGCCATCGCGTAGCAGGCGGAATGCGCCGCCGCGATGAGCTCCTCGGGGCTCGTGGTGCCACCGGCGTCGTCGGCGGCCCGCTTCGGGAACGAGACGTCGTAGGTGCCGATGCCGGAACTGGACAGTTCGACCTTGCCGCCGCCCTGCTCGAGGCTGCCGGTCCATTCGGTGCGCGCGCTGCGGGTGGGCATCCGTACCCCCTGTTGGTCGTTGCTCGGCCGTCGGGCCATGCAACCAGACCACCGGACGGGTGAATCGTGCGGGCGGGCCCCGCACACGGGACCCGGTGCGGCAAACAATTTCGCGCTCGGTGGCTTACCCGCCCGCCAATTCGGGAATCCCCTCCGGGAAGGCCCGAATCCACGGACCACCGGAAACGAAGGATGTTCGTGTCATGGCAAGTCCGGATCGACGCATCGTCGGGGCAGTGGCGGGCCTGGTGGTCGTGGGCGTCGTGCTCGTGGCCGGCAACGCCGTCTCGCTCGGTGACCTGGCCGGGTTCTCCTCGAACCACACGCAGAGCACCGGTCCGAAGCCGGGTGGCGGCGGTGGGGGCGGCGGGGGTGGCGCCGCGCCGGTTCCGACTACGGCATCAGGCCACGGCGGCGTCGTCGGCGGTCGGGCGACGGACGTCGTCGACGGCGGGGCCGGCGGGACCGATCCGACCGCGACTGTCGGGCCCGGCGGGAGCCTGGGTGGCATCGAAGGCATCGGCGGAATTTCCGGCGGTGGTGCGGGCGGCGGCGCCTCCGGCGGCGGCGGCGGATTCGCCGGCAACCAGACCCAGTCCACGAGCCAGCAGACCCAGGCCACCCCTGCGCCGGCCGCGGCCGCGGCTTCGCAAGGCAACGGCGCCGTCCCGTTCTGAGCGGATTTCGGCGTCCGAGGGCTCCGCGCGCCGAACTCCACTCAGTCGGACAGCTCCACCTCGGCCACCCGGTCCAAGCCGCAGATCCGGATCACCGAGGCGACCGCCGAGGCCGATCGCACCCTCAGCCAAAGCCCGTGCTCGGCCGCGTCGAACAGCGCCGCCACGCCGGGGCTCTGCAGCAATTGCACGTCCCGCAGGTCCACCACCAGCCGCCCGCCCGCCGCCACGGACTTCTCCATAGCCGCGCGCAACGCCCGTGACGTGCTCAGGTCGACGGGTCCCACGACCACGATCTCGCCGTCGGGACCAGAACTGATCCCGACCGGGGGGATCCCCGGCACGGCGGGTCGCGGGGTCGTCGACCCTGCAGGCACCTCGCTGGTCATGGCCAATGTTCCGCCTGTCGCCGTGGTCGAGCTCGCAGACCCACATCCTCGCCCGTTTTCCCGCCGGTGGCGCATTGGGGGGACGGTGTGTCGCTACTGCCTCGCCACCGGCGCTGCCCGGACCACGAGAACCGCCGAGTCGTCGGCGCCCGATCCGGGCCCGTGGGCGGCCGAGGCACTGTGCGCTGCCGCCGCCAGTTCGTCCGCGGTGCTGCCCGCCGCTGCCTCCAGCGCCGCGGCCAGCCCCGCCTCGCCGAACTGGCCGGTCGGCCCGACGCGCTCGGTGACGCCGTCGGTGTAGAGCACCAGCGCATCGCCCGCAGCCAGGCGGATGTCCTCCTCCGGCGGGGCGACCCAGCTGGTGGCCCCGAGCACTGTGCCGCCGTAGTCGAGCATGGAGGTGCTGCCGTCTGCGCGCAGGATCAGTGGCGGGGGGTGGCCGGACAGCGACATCCGCACCCGCAGCCCGTCCCCGTCCAGCCAGATCAGCCCCAGCGCGACAGTGCAGATCTTGCGCCGCTCGCCCATGGCCAGCAGCGACCGGTGCAGCCGGGTCAATGCCGCGGACGGGTCGATGCCGTCGCGCACCATGATCCGCAGCACCTCACGGGCGACGCCGGTGATCGACGCCGGTCCCGCGCCCTTGCCGCACACGTCGCCGACCGCGACGCCCCAGGAGCGCTCGCCTACTTCGAAGACGTCGTAGAAGTCCCCGCCGACCTCGAGTCCCTGACCCCCGGCGGCGAACCGGGCGCCGAACTCTACGCCGGATGCGGTCGGCAGCTCGAGCGGGAGCAGCGCGGCCTGCAGGGTCAGCGCGATCTCGGTCCGCTCGTGGTAGAGCCGGGCGTTGTCCAGCGCGAGCGCGACGATCCGGGCCAGGTTGCTCAGCAGAGCCGCGTCCGGGGCGGCGGGGGATTCACCGACCGCCACAACCCCGATCACCCGGCCGCGACTGCGCAGCTCCACCAACCAGCCCTCACCGAACGCCCCGAGGCCCGCGTCGCCGAACGGGACCACGCCGCCGCCGGAGACCTCGGCGTAACGGCGGGTCGCGGACCGGGCGGCCAGGTCCGCGACGGCCCGACGGGTGACCCGGTCCGCGAGTCGGGTGGTCAGCTCGGCCACGGCCTCCTCGTCGCAGTGGGCGACCCCGGACAGCTCCGGGTTCGGCCCGAACGTCGTCCAGACGGCCGACCAGTGCGACAACCGCGGGGTCACCAGCCGGGTCGCCAGGGTCGCGGCCAACCGCGGATCCAGCACTCCGGCCAACAGCTCGGCTGCCTCGACCAGCAGCGCCAACGATCCGCGGGAGCGTTCCGCGCCGGCCCGGGCCCGCTCGTCGCGCAACACGGAGCCGATGCGCGTCGCTGCCAGCCGAGCCAATGCGGCATCGTCGAAACTGGCCGGCGGACCGGCGAGCACCAATGCCCCGGCCGGTTCGCCATCCGGCCCGAGGAACGGTTCACAAACCGCCGCGTCGGCCGGGACGATGCCTCTACGCACCGAGTCCGGGTCGGGGCCCGGCCCGTCGTCGTAGGCGGCCCGGACACTCCACACCACCCCGCCCAGCGGATCGCCGCTGTCGGCGTGGAGCACCCATCCGGCGGTCCGGCCGAGGCCCTCGACGCAGCGGCGGAGCAGCTCCTCGATCACCAGCTGCGGGCTCCAGCGCTGCTCCAGATCCGGCGGGCCGAGCAGGAACCCGATGTCGCGGCGCGGGGTCGTCGCCGGTCCGTCGGTTCGCAACGCGGACGGGCCATGCCGGTCCGGTGCCTCACCCAGTCGAAACCACACGGTCTTGGCAGCGCGCTCGTACCGCGTGCCCCACTCGGAGGCAAGCGCGTCAACCAGCATCAGGCCCCGACCGCCGGTGCGGTTCGGGTCGAAGGCCGAGCCGGCCTGCACCCGGCCGGTCCCGTGGTCTGTCACCTCGACGGTCACCGCGGTCCCGCTCACGACCGCGGTCAGCGCGATCTGCGTACCGGCGTGGACGACGGCGTTGGTCACCAGCTCACTGACCAGCAGCAGGGCATCGTCGAGCAGGTGGGGCAACCCGGCGTCGGTCAGGGTCTCCCGCACCAGTTCGCGGGCCCGGCGCGGGGACAGGTCCGCGGGCGCGAGCTCAGCTGACAGCGTGGCGCCGGTCAACCCGACGCCGGCCCGGTCGGCAGCGAGTCGAGCAGTTGCTCGACCACGTGCACGGCATGCTTGGTGGCCTGTCGGACCTCGTCGGGAGCATCGGCGGCCTCGGCCAGGCTGTGCGCGACCCGGGTGGCCTCGCGAGCCGTGGCCCGCAACGCGATCACCTCGGGGTTCTCGAAGACCGCACGGGCTGCCTGCACCTGGTCGGCGTAGGCGGCCAGCTCGCGGCGGCGTTCACCCAGCTCGATGAACACCGAGACCTTCGCCCGCAGCACCCACGGGTCGAACGGTTTGCACAGGTAGTCGACCGCGCCGGCCGCGTAGCCGCGGAAGGCCTGATTCGGCTCGCCGTCGATCGCGGTCAGGAAAACGATCGGGATGTGCCGGGTCCGGTCGCGGGCCTTGATCTGCGCCGCGGTCTCGTAGCCGTCCATGCCAGGCATCTGGACGTCGAGCAGGATCAGCGCGACATCCGTGGTCAGCAGGCATTTCAGGGCCTCGGCACCGGACCCAGCGCGGATCAACTCGTGGCCGAGCCCGGCGAGGATCGCCTCCAACGCCAGCAGGTTCTCCGGCCGGTCGTCGACCATCAGGATCGTCGAAGTCGACTGGCCGGCATACGGGTTCACGGCCTAAACCCCTCGGACGTCACGAGACTCCCTGTGGCCGGCCGGCCAACCAGGACCGCATGACCGACAGCAAATGGTCCAGGTCGACCGGCTTGGTGATGTAGTCGCTGGCCCCGGCCAGCAGGCTCTTCTCCCGGTCGCCGGGCATCGCCTTGGCGGTGAGGAAGACGATCGGCAGGTCCTGGTGGTCGCTGGAGCGACGGATCTCGGCCGTCGTCTCGTTGCCGTCCAGTTCGGGCATCATCACGTCCATCAGTACCAGGTCGACGTTTCGGCTCTGCAGCACCTCGATGCCGTCGCGGCCGTTGTCGGCGTAGAGCACGGTCATCCCGTGCCGTTCCAGCGCACTGGCCAACGCGAACACGTTGCGCACGTCGTCGTCGATGACGAGCACCCGGGCGCCGTCCAACGGGTCCGCGTCCTCGAAGCCGATCGTCGCGATCGACCGGGTCAGCATCGGCACCTGCGGCAGGGCCGAGATCGTGGGCGTCAGCACCGTGCCCCGGTCGGCGGCCTCGAACGGGAACCGGGCCGGCAGGTAGAGCGTGAACGTGCTGCCCGACCCGACCTCGCTGGTGACGTCGATCGCGCCGCCGAGCAGTCGGGCCAGGTCGCGGGAGATCGTCAGGCCCAGGCCGGTGCCGCCGTACTTGCGGCTGGTGGTGCCGTCGCCCTGCTGGAACGCCTCGAAGATCAACTTCAACTTGTCCAGCGGGACGCCGATGCCGGTGTCGGTGACCTGCAGGGCCAGGACGCACTCGGCGTGGTTCAACGTCGGGCTGGCGTGCACCAGGTCGGTCGGGGCCCGCGAGATCGACAGGTGGACCTTTCCGGCGTCGGTGAACTTGATCGCGTTGGACAGCAGATTGCGCAACACCTGCTGCAGCCGCAGTTCGTCGGTGATGATCGAGTCGGGCAGCCCGGTCGGGTCCGCGTCGACGACCAGTTCCAGCCCCTTCTGCCGCGCCACGGCGCCGAAGGTCGCCTCGGCGAATGACGACAGCGTCCGCAGCTGGACCGGGGCCAGGTGCAGGTCCATCTTCCCGGCCTCGATCTTGGACAGGTCGAGGATGTCGTTGATGAGCTCCAGCAGGTCCGAACCCGCGCTGTGGATGGTCTGCGCGAACTCGATCTCCTTCTGGGTCAACGTCGAGTCCGGGTTGTCGACCAGCAGCTTGGCCAGGATCAGCAGGCTGTTCAGCGGCGTCCGCAACTCGTGGCTCATGTTCGCGAGGAACTCGGACTTGTAGCGCGAGGCCAGGGCCAGCTGCTCGGCGTTGGCCTCCAGCTCGGCGTTGGTGCGCTGCAGCTGACCGGACTGCACCTGCAGTTCCTGGGTCAGGCGCTGGGACTGGGAGAGCAGCTCCTCGGTCCGCACGTTGGCGATGATCGTGTTGAGGACGACTCCGAGGGTTTCCACCAGCTGGATCAGGAAGTCGGTGTGGACCTCGTCGAACCCGCCGAAGCTGGCCAGTTCGATCACGCCGAGGACCTGCTCCTCGAACAGCACCGGAAGCACCCACACCTCGGAGGGCCGGGCCTGGCCCAGCCCGCCCTGCACCGGCAGGTAGTCCGGCGGCACCGACGAGACGCGGATCGCACGCTTGTCGAACGCGGCCTGACCGACCAGGCCCTCGCCGAACCCGAACCGGCGTTCGACCCGCGGAACCCCGTAGCCGGCGGCGAATCGCAGCACCGGCTGCTCATGACGCAACTCGCCGGTGTACTCGACCAGGTAGAACGCGCCGTGCGCGGCCTCGACGACCGGGGTCACCTCGCTCATGATCATCTGGGTCACCTCGCGCAGGTCGCGCTGGCCCTGCAGCCGGCTGCCGATGCGGGCGAGGTTGGACTTCAGCCAGTCCTGCTGGGCGTTGATCTCGGTGGTCGACCGCAGGTTCGCGATCATCTGGTTGATGTTGTCCTTGAGCTCGGCCACCTCACCGGACGCCTCGACGGTGATGCTGCGGGTCAGGTCGCCCCGGGTCACGGCGGTGGACACCTCGGCGATGGCACGCACCTGCGTAGTCAGGTTTCCGGCCAATTGGTTGACGTTCTCCGTCAGGTGCCGCCAGGTACCGGAGACCCCGGCCACCTCGGCCTGACCACCGAGTCGACCGTCGGTGCCGACCTCTCGGGCGACACGGGTCACCTCGGCCGCGAAGGCGGACAGTTGGTCGACCATCGTGTTCACGGTCGACTTCAGCTCGAGGATCTCGCCCTGGGCGTCGACGGTGATCTTCTGCGACAGGTCGCCCTGGGCCACGGCCGTGGTCACCAGGGCGATGTTTCGTACCTGGCCGGTCAAGTTCGAGGCCATGAAGTTCACCGAGTCGGTGAGGTCGCGCCAGGTTCCGGAAACGCCGCGCACCTGGGCCTGGCCGCCGAGCTTTCCTTCGGTGCCGACCTCGCGGGCGACCCGGGTGACCTCGTCGGCGAAGGAGGAGAGCTGGTCGACCATCGTGTTGATCGTCGATTTCAGTTCCAGCGTCTCGCCCTGGGCGTCGACGGTGATCTTCTGCGACAGGTCGCCCTTGGCCACGGCGGTGGTGACCTGGGCGATGTTTCGGACTTGGCTGGTGAGGTTGGCGGCCATGTAGTTGACGTTGTCGGTCAGGTCGCGCCAGGTTCCGGAGACGCCGCGCACCTGGGCCTGGCCGCCGAGCTTTCCTTCGGTGCCGACCTCACGGGCGACTCGGGTGACCTCGTCGGCGAAGGAGGAGAGCTGGTCGACCATCGTGTTGATGGTGGACTTCAGCTCGAGGGTTTCGCCCTTGACGTCCACGGAGACCTTCTGCGACAGGTCGCCCTGCGCCACCGCGGTGGTGACCGCGGCGATGTCGCGGACCTGGGCGGTCAGGTTGGCCGCCATGCCGTTGACGGACTCGGTGAGGTCCTTCCAGGTACCGGCCACGCCGGGCACCGCGGCCTGGCCGCCGAGCTTTCCTTCGGTGCCGACCTCGCGGGCCACCGTGGTGACCTGCTCGGCGAACAGCTGCAGCGTGTCGGTGAGGCTGTTGATGGTGTCGGCCAGCGCCGCGACCTCACCGGCGGCGTCGACGGTGATCTTCTGCGACAGGTCGCCCCGGGCCACCGCGGTGACGATCAGGGCGATGTTCCGGACCTGGCTGGTCAGGTTGCCTGCCATGGAGTTCACCGAGTCGGTGAGGTCCTTCCAGGTACCGGCGACCCCGGCCACGTCGGCCTGGCCACCCAGGCGGCCGTCGGTGCCGACCTCGCGGGCGACCCGGGTGACCTCGTCGGCGAAGGAGGAGAGCTGATCGACCATCGTGTTCAACGTCTGGGCGAGCGCGGCGACCTCGCCCTTCGCGTCGACGGTGATCTTCTGCGACAGGTCGCCGCGGGCCACCGCGGTGGCGACCTGGGCGATGTTCCGGACCTGGTCGGTCAGGTTGGCGGCCATGGAGTTCACCGAGTCGGTGAGGTCGCGCCAGGTTCCGGAAACGCCCTTCACCTGGGCCTGGCCACCGAGTCGACCGTCGGTGCCGACCTCGCGGGCGACCCGGGTGACCTCGTCGGCGAACGAGGAGAGCTGGTCGACCATCGTGTTCACGGTCGACTTCAGCTCGAGGATCTCGCCCTGGGCATCGACGGTGATCTTCTGCGACAGGTCGCCCTGGGCCACGGCGGTGGTGACCTGGGCGATGTTCCGGACCTGGCTGGTCAGGTTGCCCGCCATCGAGTTCACCGACTCCGTCAGGTCCCGCCACACACCGGAGACCCCGCGCACCTGCGCCTGGCCGCCGAGCTTTCCCTCGGTGCCGACCTCGCGGGCGACCCGGGTGACCTCGTCGGCGAACGAGGAGAGCTGGTCGACCATCGTGTTCACGGTCTGGCCGATGCGGAGGAACTCGCCCTTGACCGGCTGGCCCGCGATCTCCAGGGCCATGTGCTGCGACAGGTCGCCCTCGGCGACGGCGGCGATGACTCGGGCGACCTCGGTGGTCGGCCGGACCAGGTCGTCGATCAGCGAGTTGACGGCCTCGGCGCCGATGCCCCAGTCGCCCTCGGCGCCGACCTCGTCGAGACGCTCGGTCATCCGGCCCTCACGGCCGATGACCCGGCTGGCCCGGACCAACTCGCGGGTGCGCCGTTCATTCAGCGCGGCCAGCGTGTTCACCCGGTCGACGACCTGAGCCAGTGGCCCGTCGCGCGGCTCCAGACGGACGGAGAATTTGCCGCTGCACAGCGAGTCGAGGATGTGCAGCAGATCGGTGACGTCCTGCGGGATCGTCGAGGTACCAGGTTCGTCCGTACGGGTCGCGTTCAAAGTCACGCCCTTCGCTGCCGCACCGTCGTATCCGCTGAAACCTACGACGCCAACGTGGCGGCGTGCCAGAAATGCCGTCCTTCGGGCGTGGTGTGCCCAAGGGCGGAAAGCGCGAAGCGCTTCGTCGCCGGGCCTGGTCAGCCCGCCTGGGCGTGCATGAGCCGCAGGCTCACGCGGCGGCGACCGGCGATCGCGATGCCCCTCCCCTCGAGCATCGGGAGCGATTTGGTCATCGCGACCCGTGTCCCCTCGGGACCGGTGGAGATCGTCATCGTGTCCATCAGGCCGGCCATGAGCAGCCGACCGCGCCCGCGGCGCCCACTGCCGATGCCGGCCGGGTCGGGCTCACGCCACCGGCCGCGGTCGCCGATCACCAGGTGCACCTCGTCGTCCTGGATCCAGGCCTCGAGCCAGGCCGGGCACAGGGCGGCCAGGTCGGTGCCGGAGTGCTCCAGGGCGTTCGCGCAGGCCTCGCCGGCCGCGGTCAGGATCTCCCAGAACTCGGTCTCGGGCACCCCGGTCGCAGCCAGCCAGGCACCGAGTCGATCGCGGGCAACGCCCAGCGACTGTTCGCCCGAGCGCAGGTCGAGGCGCATCTCGAGACGGTCGGGTGCGTCGCTGCGGCGTCCGGCTCGACCGTGCCAGTTCGTACGCGTGGCTGTGCACCTCGCCTCGGTCGGGAGCTGCGCGTCGGGAGCGACGCGGTGCGGGACTCAGGCGAGGGCTCTTCCCGGCGGGGTGGATTTGAAACGCGGGCGTGGCGACCGGCCCGTCGAATCCCGTAGTCAGTCGCACCCCGGCGTATCGAAATGGCCGGGGCTGGGAAGACCGAGGGGGACAGGGCGAATGCCCGGGCGGTACATCGATACCGCGACGGACGGCCCGGACAGGGCCCAGGAAGGCGGAACGAACATGCAGAACGTGTGGAAGGGCTTGGCCCTCGGCGCGGTCGTCGGTGCTGCGGTTGGCGTCGCGCTCGACTGGAGCGAGTTGGCCGGCACGTCGGCGAAGGAGCTCGCCGAGGCGGCCGGTGCCGCGGCGCGTGAGAAGGCGCCGGCGGTTCGCTCGGCCGTCGGCGACGCGGCCGAGCGGGCCCGCGATGCCGTACGGGACAACGCCCCGGAGATGCGCGCCGCCCTCGGCGACGCTGCCGAGAAGGCGCAGGACAAGGCGCGGACGCTGGCCGAGCGTGCCTCGGCCCACGCACCCGGCGGGCACTGAGGGTCGCCCCGTCGAGCTAGGCCGACAACGCGTGGTTCGTGGGCAATGCCGGCGGAACGATGTGCTGGCTCGGCCCGCAGCGGCTGAACGGCCCCAGGGGGTGCGTCAGCGCGCGCATGGTGGGATCGGCGTGTTCGCGCCACCACATCGACGGGCCGGTCCCGGTGCCGTCGTGCAAGGCCTCCCAGGCCTGCCACAGCGCGGTCAGCCGGGCGTGCGCGCCGGGGTGCTCCGACCAGCGGGGGCACCACTTGAATGTTGCGTCCCCGTCGCGGACCGGGTGTGCGAACAGGTTCACGAGGTGCTCGATCACGAAGGCGTGGACGTCCGGGAACACGAACGTCGCCGGGTCGCGCACCGGGTGCAGCAGGTGCACCGAACCGTCGTCGTCGACGAGCAAACTCTCGAACGCGGTGGTCACCGCACCACCCCCGAGCCGCCGACCGCGCCCGGCGGTCTGCGGTGGGTCCTCGATGCGTCGCTCTGGATAGGCATGGTGGGGGCTCCATTTCAGGGTCCGGCGATCTTTCGACTGCTCGGAACGTTGATCCGGTTCCATCCGGACCATGACTTTCCCCATCGTTCGGCCGATTTGCGCCGGAACCGACCGATCGCCTGCGGCGTCCAATGGGGCAAGGGGGCTGATTCGGCCCGTCGCCCGGTTCGCCCGGGCGGCGGGCCGGTCATGTTCTTCCCCACCTCGCCGCACGCCGGGATCAGGTGTGCGCTCCTGGCCGTTCGGGCAGTCCTTGCGCAGGTGCCGTTCGGCGCCACGTACGCCGAGGAGTGCCCCGCGATGTTCGTCCTGATCGCCCTGCTGGTCGCGATTGTGTTCCTGGGCCTGGGCTTCCTTTCCCACGTCCTGTGGATCGGCGTCCTGGTCGGCGTGCTGGTCGCGGCGGCCCGGTTGGGGCGAGCAGGCCTGAACCCGTCGGACCCGGCGGGCCGGATGAACATCAACATGCTGGACGCTGTCGGGCGCTACCTGGTGGAGACCACGAGCCGGGCTCGCAGCGCAACCACGACCCCGCGGCCCACGGTCGCCGCTGTTCCGGTGATGACTCAGCCGGTGCACGTCGAACCGGTGCCGCCGAGCCGGCCCACGTCCGCGCCGGAACGCTGGGCCGCGGAACGTTCGCGTCGGGTGACCCAGGCGATGCTGGTCGGTGCCGGTGAACGACTGCGCGCCCAACTCGGCCGGGAACCCACGGCCGCCGAACTGGCCGTCCACCTCGGCGTGGCGCCGCAGGTGATCCTCGACGCGATCACCGTCGAGGACCTGGCGCGGGCCGGAGCCTTCGACCCCGCGCGCCGCGACACACCAACCGGACGGTGACCGGTCGCACGTCCCCGATCGGCAACCGCCCGGGCGCGGCGCAGTTCCGGCGCGGAGGGACGGGTAGGTCTCGCGGGACCTGCTGATCGCACGGCAAGGAGGAACGAGATGACCACTGCCCGGCAGATCATGACGGCTCTTCCGGAGTTCGTCCGCCCGCATCACACGGTCACCGAGGCCGCCCGCCGCATGGCGGTGCTCGGCGTGGGCGCATTGCCGATCTGCGGCGCCGACGATCGGCTGCTGGGAATCATCACCGACCGCGACATCGCCGTTAAGGTCGTCGCGCACGGCAGAGATCCGAAGGCGACGTGGAGCGGCGACCTGGCGCAGGGTCAGTTGATCACGATCGGTCCGGACGAGCCGGTCGACCGGGCCCCGGCCATCATGGCCACCAATCAGGTCAGCCGCCTGCCGGTCGTCGACGGCGAACGACTGGTCGGCATCATCGCCCGCTGCGATGTCGCCCGCGCGATGCCCGAACTGGCCGCCGGCGACCTGCTGGCCGCGCTGCCGGTGAGCTGACGCGGCCTCAGGAAGCGATCGAGTCGGTCGAGGAGTCGGTGCTCGAGTCCGCGGTCGTGCTGCCCGACTGCTGCAGGGTCAGGTCGCCGCACTGTGCCGAACTGCCGCCCATGTCCAAGCAGTACTGGGTGATGCTGCCGCGCTGCTGGTTGTCGGTGGCGGCGATCGTGTCCAGCGACCACACCAGCAGTGCGGTCACCACCGCGGCCACCCCGAGCGCACCGGTCACGATCCACGGGACGCGCGAGGTGGACCAGGGCGGGGCGAAACGGCCGCGCCGCCGCGGCGGGGCCGGTGCGTCCGCGTCGGTGCCGTGCTCGACGGCCGTGCTCTCCATGATCGCCATGACAAGTCCCCCCGACTTCGCGCGATCCGATTCGCGTGTCCTGAACCGAATAGTCGGGCCGCGCCCCGCCGGGCGGATCCTCCGTCCGGTCGGTCCGGAACCGGCCGTTCGGACCGCACCACGGCTCGCTCGACCGGTCCGGCAGCTGTTGTTTGGCCGCTCGGGGCGCGGGTAATTCAGCTCCGGCAGTCCGGTGGGCCGCCGCTCGGTGAGTTCACAGGCTGCGAAGAGTCCCCGTGGTCGGCAAGTGCCGTGCCCGAGTCCGACGGGCACGGCCGCCCGCGGGGCAGGTCTGGCCGGCGACTGCAGCGCCGGCCGGGTCAGCCGCCGGTGCGCGCGACCTCGTCGAGCTGAGCGGTCAACCAGTCCCGCGCGTCGCGAGCGACGAGCACCGGGAGGTAGTTCGGGATCCGTGCCGGGGCCGCGACCCGGGTCGTCGCCAGCTCCAGCGCGGCGTCGATGGTCGCTGCGTTCAGAGTCGCGAACTCCGCGCGCAGCTTGCCGCGGATCCCGTCGAGTTCCTTCCGGTACCAGGCGTCGTCGATCACCGGGTTCGCGATCACCTGCGGGTCGACGTTCATCGCTGCTCCGGGTGTCCGTGGGGGTCTGGTTCGACGAGGCGCCGGATCACTCGACCGGGCCGACGACCGGGACGAGGTCCACCCGGGCGACCTGGGACAATCCGCAGATCGACAGCACGTTGGCGACCGCCGACCCGGGGCGGACCAGGATCCGCATGGGTTTGTGGGCGTGCGCGAAAAGCACGGAGACCGCAGCACTGTCCAGGTAGGTGACCAGGCGCAGGTCGACCTGCAGGACCGGGTCGGTCCGGGCCGTGGCCAGGGCCGAGTGGAGCAGCCGAGCGTTGCCCATGTCGATGGGGCCCGCCGGCCGCAGCTCGCCGCGGGGCCCGACGCTCATCGGCAGTTCGGCGCCGTCGGCCGGGCTGACTTCCTCCCGGCGATGATCAGCGTCCATGGCTGACATCCTCGGGGTCGCGCCCTCGACCTGAACCAGCGCCAGGTGCTCGCGCCTGCCGCGACGTCGCTCCGGCGTGCTCACCAGCGCACCATCGTGCCCAGCTTTGCCCTGCCGGGTGGCTGACACTGTGACATCGGTTCACTCGCAAGCTCGCTCACCGGCGCACCATTCTGCCCATCTTTGCCCGGCTGGGTGGCTGACACGGTGACATCGGTTCACTCGCAAGCTCGCTCACGTGCGCACCACCTCGTCCCGGGCCAGGCTCCCGGCGGTCGACTGCCGCGTTCGCCGGCGTCCCGCCATCGGACCGACAACCCGGTATACCCCCCAGCCGACGCCCCATGCCGGTTCCCGGTGCCCCGGATTCGCCGGCGATCGACCGGGTACCCCGCCGAAACGCCGCGCCCCTGACAGTTGCGCAATTGCGCAGATGACTTGATAGGTTCACTCCGCGCGGGCGGTCGGGCCCAGCGCAGTCCTCGGGTGGGGCGAGGCAAGCCCGCTCGCTCCGCCCGGGGAGCTGCCTCGGATTCCCCGAACCGACTCCTGACGCTTCGTCAGAATTCACCTTCGACCGCCGCCGTGCGTCAATTCGGTCGCTCGCCGGCGTGGCGTCGCGACTTGTCCTCACCTTCGCAGGCATCATCCGTGCTGAGCCTTGCGGGGGGTTTGCGGGTGCGACGGCGAATATGTGCTGCGGTGGTCTTCGCCACGACTACCGCCAGTGTGGGCCTGGCGCCCACGGCCCACGGTGCACCGGCGGCCAATGCGGCCGCGACGGGTCCCTGGTTCTCGGATCCGGTCTGGTGGCCGCTGCAGGTCGAGTCCAGGGTGGACTGCACGAAGCACAACCCGGGCTGTCCGACCCACCACCCGTTCTGGGGGGTGGACGTGATCCCGACCGGCCAACGCGACGGCAACCCGCCGTCGCAGGCGGGGGTGTTCGCGATGGGCGCCGGGGTCGCGCACGTCGGCAGCGCCCACGGCCGGGTCTGCGGCTCGGGTGGCACCAGCGATTTCGGCACCTGGGTCTGGGTCGAGCACGGCGGCGGGATCATCTCGCGCTACGGCCACCTGTCGGTGATCGCGATCCACGACGGTCAGCACGTGGCGGCCGGCGATCGGCTGGGCACGGTCGGCAACACCGGGGACGCCAGCAAGCTCTTCTGCGACGAGAACTACCTGGACTTCCAGGTCCGCCGGGGCGGGGTGCAGGGCCCGTCGGCGGAGTTCAGCACCCGGGGGGTCGGCTCGGCCGACGGCGAGCTGATGGCCTGCACGATGGCCGGGGAACAGCGGTGGCCGGAGGAACTGCCCGGCGGGATCCGCCGGATCGACCTGCTGCCCAAGCACGCCCTGATCCCGCCGGCGATGGCCGGCTGCTCCGCCCCGTCCTACGCCGCGGCCTCGGCCGCGCCGGTCGCCGTCCAGGAGAAGCCGGGTGATAACTCGCTGACCGCGTCGTGGAACAGCGCGCCGCCCGGGACCGACCAGTTGCGCGTCGAGTTCGGCCGCTACGAGCCGAGTGCCTCGCATTGGGAGAACCCCTGGGAGGAGCGGTGGCACGACCTGCCCGCCGCGACGCGCAGCACCGCGTTCCATGACCTGCGTGACCGCTTCAAGTACCGCCTGCGGGTGTGGTTCCACAACAGCGCCGGATGGTCCCGGCACAGCGACTGGGTCAGCGGCCGGCCGGACTGAACCGTTCACCCACACGCGCAACTTTGGTCAGCACGCGTCCTGACGCCCGGTCAGTTGTTACGCCGTCCGGGTGATTCGGGAGCGGATCGGCCCGGTGGCGACGCTCGATCGGGGCAGGATCACGCACACAAGAGGGCCTGCGTGGTACGGGCGTCGACACCGCGGCGTCCCGGACCTGCCGGCCTGCCTGAAGCACTAGGGGTTACCCATGAGCGAGCACCGCGCAGGAGCCGGCCACAAACGCACCCGACCGGTCGTCACGCCCAAGCGCCCGGCCGCCCGGCGGTCCCGGCACAGTGCCCAGCGTCCGGTCCGCGGCAGATACGTGGGCGTCGGAACCGGCCTGGCGTTCGGGCTGACCGGCATCATGCTCCAGTTGGACCTCGGCTCCGCTCCCGCCGATGCCCAGGTGGGGACCGCGGACACCTGGTCGCAACTGGCCGGCGCCCTCTCCGACGGCACTCCGTCCCGCACGGTGGCGTTGGGGGCCAACATCAGTGCCCCGGCCGGCGCGGCCCCGCTGGAGGTGCCCTCCGGAGAGGCGATCGTGCTCGACCTGCATGGCCACACCCTGGCGTTCGCCCCGGGCGGCGTGGTGCTCGGGCACGGCTCCAGCCTGCAGATGGAGGACGACACCGCGGGCACCGCGACCCAGATGCACGGCTACGACGGGCGGGGCGGGCTGACCGCCGGACCGGTGCCGTCGGCCCCCCGGGGCCCGATCCCCAGCCCCGTCCCGAACCGGAGCCCGGTCGCCGGGCCGTTCATCGGGCCGAGGCCTCCGGCCGGCGCAGTCCCGGCCGCCGGGAGCACGCAGTCGGCCGCGGAGCAACCCGCCGCGCCGGCGCCTGCGCCGGCGCAGACCGAGAAGCCGGCAGCCGGCGAGTCGACCACCGAGCACGGGAGCGACCACGTGGCCGACCGGCCGCGTGGTCGGCACCGGCGCGAGCAGGGCGGGCGGCACCGGAGAATGCACCGGGACTACGACGACGACGACTTCATCTACCACCACGGGCACCGGTATGTGGTGCACGGCAACTGGGTCGACGAGTACGAGTGGTCGTGCTGGTCCTACGCGGCTTGACCCTCGGCCCAGTTGTGTTCTGACGTCCCGTCAGACAGTGCCGGGCGCGAGCCCCGACTGCAGCGCGAACACGACCAGCTGAGCGCGGTCGCGGGCGTCGAGCTTCAACATCGCCCGTCCCACGTGCGTGCGGACGGTGGCCGGGCTGGGCACCAGCGCGGCTGCGATCTCATCGTTCGACCTGCCGGTGCCCACCCAGGCGACCATCTCGCGTTCCCGGGTGGTCAACAGGTGCAGCTGCGGGTGCGGTCGGGGCGCCGCCCGCCGCGTGCCGAACTCCTCGATCACGCGGCGGGTGACGGCGGGGGAGAGCAGGCAGCCACCCTCGGCGACCACCCGCACCGCCCGCAACAGCTCGGCCGGGTCGGCGTCCTTGACCAGGAACCCGCTGGCGCCGGCGGCGAGCGCGGCGAACACGTACTCGTCGAGCGCGAACGTGGTCAGCATGACGACCCGGGTTCGGCCCAGGCCCGGGTCGCGCACGACCTCATCCAGCACGGCGAGGCCGTCGCGCCCGGGCATTCGGATGTCGAGCAGTGCCACGTCCGGGCGGGTGCTGCGGATCAACTCGAGTGCGGAGTCGCCGTCCTCGGCGGTCCCCACCAGTTCGATGTGCGCCGCGTCGTCGATCAGCACCCGCAAGCCCATGCGGACCAGCGGTTGGTCGTCGGCGACGCACACCCGGATCATCGGTGCGATCCTCCCGGACGGGCCGGAAGCACGGCACGCACCTCGAACCCGCCGCCCGGTCGTAGACCCGCCGCGAGCGTGCCACCCGCCCGGGCGGCCCGCTCGCGCATGCCGGAGATCCCGCCGCCCGCCGGGCCGTGCGTCGGGTTCCGCCCGTCGTCGACCACCGCGATCTCCAGCGCCTCGCCCTGGATCCGCACGGTCACCCCGGCCGACTCGGCGTTGGCGTGGCGCAGCACATTGGTCAGCGACTCCTGGACGATCCGGTAGGCCGCGTGCTGGGTCGCCGGGGCCAGGGTGGCCCCGGCCACTTGGAGGTCCAGCGTCACCGGTAGCCCGGCCCGTCGGATCCGGTCGACCAGCGCCGGCAGGTCACCGACGTCGGACTGCCCGGGCCGACGGGGCGCCTCGGTCGCGTCCCGCATCGTGTCCAGGGTTGCCCGCAGATCCAGCAACGCCTGGGTGCTGGCGGTGCGGATCTCCTCCAGCGCGATGCGGGCCTGCTCCGGCCGGCGCTCCAGGACATGCAGGGCGACACCGGCCTGCATCGCGATCACGGCCAGTCCGTGTCCGGCCACGTCGTGGACCTCGGCGGCGATCCGGAGCCGCTCGGTCGCGACCGTCCGGTCGGCTTCCTCCCGGCGGGCGCGGAAAAAAAGTCTCGCGTCGCATGCGCCACATCGAGCCGAACGCCCAAGCCAGGATCAGCCAACCGCTGCCCAGCACCATCGCGAACGCCGCGCCCGGACTCGGGTCGCGGGCCAGCCGGATCGCCAGGCCCAGCGCGACCAGTCCGATCGTGATCGCGCAGGCACGTACCGAGCGCGCGGTCGGCAGGCGGGCGGCCGCGGAGATCGCCGCGATCGCCGGCGCGATCAGCACCGGCCCATAGGTGAACCCGATCGCCAGGTACGTCCCGACCAGCGCCGCGCAACCGATGACGGTCGCGGCCGGGGCGATCCGACGCAGCAGCAGAATCGCCGCGGCCCCACCGGCGAGGGCGTACCCCAGGGGGTTCATCGCGACGACCTGGTGCGAGATGTGGGTCGCGGCGCCGTGGGTCCCGGCCAGCGTGAACGCGGTCAGCGCGAGCGCCGGGATCACGTCGCGAGGCCCCAGGCGTGGGCGCTGGTCGAAGCACCTCATGCGACGTCCCGTCGCTTGGATCCACGGGGCACGGTGCAGCCTAGTGGTCTGTCTGGTGAATGCGGCGCCGCAGACGGCGCCTGTTCATTTGCCAGACAGACCACTGGATCGAGGACGGGATCCGCGCCGCGGGGGCGCTCGGTGAGGCCCGCGACGCAGTTCGCCGGGGCAGCAGTTGAGTTCATACCCGGCAGCGTCGCCCTGGCGGGCCGTTCGCGCGTCAGCCTGCAGTCTGCTCCGGCCTACGCAGATCTTCGTACGATCGCGGTTCGCCCGGGCACCGGCCTCCTCAGCCGCGGGCCGGGGCGTGCGCCTCGGGCAGCGGCAGCCAACCCTTGGCGTGGGTGCCGGGTCGGACCTCGGTGCGGATCAGCTTCAGGTTGACCACGCCGGAACTGGCGACGCCGTGCTCCTTGCGGGCCTGATGCAGCCGCTCCAGTTCCGGGGACGCGGCTTCGATGGCCTCCTTGCTGTCCCAGTAGGTGATCGCGGCCATCGTTCCCTGCACCCCGTCGCGGCCCCAGTAGCCCACCCGGAAACCCGACTGCTTCTTGAGCAGCTTGAGCGTCTGGTGGGTCGAGTTCTGCAGGTAGCCTGCGACGCGCTCGTCCGTGGAATCCTCGGCGGTGTAGAAGAACACCCGCAACCAGTTGGAGGCCTCCCGGCTGGTGATCGCGGACCAGTCGGCGGCGTCCCACTCGGTCGGGGAGGTCACCAACTCGAGGTTGACCGCGCGCGACACCTTCAGGCCACGGGCCAACCGCTGCGCGTGCAGATCGGTGAGGAAGTCGTTCGCCGATGCGATGGCCTCGCGGGAGGCCCAGTTGGTGACGGCCGCCAGCACGGTCTCGTCCTCGTCGTGGCCCCAGTGCCCACCGCGGAAACCAGGTTTGCCGTGCAGCATCGGGATGACCTCCTGGAGGCTGTCCTCCAGGTACTTCCTCGGCGTGCCACTGCCTTCGCCGATGTTGTAGGTGACGATTCGCAAGCACGTCGCAGCCATGGGTGCAGCCTTCCTGCCGATCAGTTCGGATGTCTTTTTCTATTGGGTCGACTGGACCGCGATCTACCCCGTAACCGGGCGTTTCATCAGCCGGGAGAGCGGGTACACGACAGGGCCCAAGCGAACGGTGACGGTGCGTCAGACGATCTGCTGACTCACCGTCACATCCGGGCGCGTTGCGGCGCTAGGAAAACTCAGTTCTGCTTCTGCGACAGCGACATCAGTCGCATGTTGCGGGCCGAGGTGACGCGGATGCCCTGCCGGTCACGCTCGGACTGCAGCTTCTGGAGCACCGGTCCGGCGGCGCGGATCGAATCCAGGCTCTCCCAGTAGGTCACGGCGGCCATCTCGCCGGCGCTCGGGTTGTGGCCCCAGTAACCGAGTTTGAAGCCGGGCTGGCCCTCGAGCAGGCGCAGCGTGTCTCGGGTGCTGGTCCTCAGGTACTCGGCCCCGGCGCTTTCCTCGGTGCTGTGCGAGCGGTAGATGACGACTCGCATCCAGGTCTCGGCCATTGCGGTCTCCTCGGATGAAACGTTCGCGGGCTGGCTGTACATGTCGGGTCAGTTACGCCGGAGCCGTCCCTGGAGCCGGGACAGCGCGTGCCGGGGCCCGGGTGCCTCGGCGGGCTCGTCCGCCCACATGCTGATCGCGGGCACCGCGAACAGGCCGACCTGGTGGACCTCGAGGACGGCGACTGCCGCGCCGGAGGCGTCGCGCATGGCCCGGATCTTCGTCAACGCCGCGTCGGCCGCCTCGATCGCAGCCAGATCGGTCCAGTGGGACACGGCCGAAACCGTGTTGTCCTCGGGGGATTCGGCCCAGTACGCGCCGCCGAACCCGGGCTGCTGCTCCAGGATCGCCACCACCTCGGCCGTGTCCGCCTTGATCGAGTCGATCGCGGCGGCAGTGTCGTCGGTGGGCAACTGGTAGGTGACCACCCGCAGCCAGCTCATTTGGCCTCCACGCCTGGGGAATCTGTTTCGTCACCGTTGCGCAGGCGGCATGACGGTCGCCGTGATCGCGCTCTCAACCACCGGCCCGAAGAGCGGGACTTCCGTCACACGCGGCCCCCTGCCGGCCCGCGCACCCCGGGGGCCGGACGGGTGATTCCCCGTGGCTTTGTTGGGGTTTTGTCCGGGTTCGTCGGGAAATTTATGGCTCGAAGCGGATTGGCTGCCGGTCTTGGACGGGTAGTGATCGGCTTCGGTACCCGGTCGCACAGGTGACCGGTCGGGGGGTCTTCGACCGCGAGGAGGCTTGATGGACGAGACCTTCGTGGTCACCCGCGACAAGTTGGATCCCGGCACGGTGCGCATCGCCGGCCGCGCGCCGCGGGCCCGTCAGGCCGATTTGGCGGAGGCGTTGTCGCGCGAGGCCCGTCGTGGGATTCGTCGGTTGGACCTCACCGGTCTGGACATGCTGAACCCAGCCACTGCGGAGGTTCTGTTGGTCCTCGCCGCCGAGGTCGAGTTGGAACTGCTCGTGCGCGCCGGCGGCTCACTCGCGCGCAAGGTGCGCCAGTTCGGTCTGGACAGCCTCGCCGCGGTGCGAGACCTGCCCGCTGCCTCCGGGTGGGTTGCCGCCTCAGCCTGACCGGCCGCGCCTGCAGGCTGGGCTCCTCGCGAACGTGTGTATCGCGTCACACCACCGGCCGCGTCGGCCGCTGCCGAGCCTGAACTCGAGGCCGACCTCTCGGATCACGACATTCCGCACGGTACGGACCACTTGGCGCCGCGGACTCCCGATTGCGATCCTGGTGGCGAACGCCCGGCGTCGGTGCCGAGTCCCAACGGCCCGGGCAAGCAGGAGGTGCACAAATGCAACAAATCGGACAAACGTTGTGAACGGCAACGTTCTGACCTAACGTTGCGCAGGCTGGTCGTCCCGTCCCGGAACCCGGCTCGTCGCTCCCACCGCGAAACGGATCTTCGATGACCGAGACGACCACCGACCTGATGGTGGACGGTTTCTGCGCCGAGGGCTTCGGCGCAGTACGCGACGAGTTCGAGCGCAACTTCCGCCTGCGGGCAGAGCTCGGTGCCTCGGTGTGTGTGCGGGTGGGTGGGGCGACGGTCGTCGACCTGTGGGGTGGCGTGGCCGACGCGGACGTCGGAAGGCCGTGGGACCGCGACACCGTCAGCGTGATCTTCTCGGCGACCAAGGGTGCCGCCAGCACGTGCATCCACCTGCTCGCCGGCCGTGGCGAGATCGACCTGGAACGCCCCGTGGCGGCGTACTGGCCGGAGTTCGCCCGCAAGGGCAAGGACCAGGTCACCGTCCACGACGTCCTGACGCACCGCTCCGGGGTGCTCGCGATCCGGGCCCCGCTGCCCGCGGGGGCGTTCTTCGACGCCGAGTTGATGGCCGACCTGATCGCGGCCGAGGCACCGTTCTTCCCGCCGGGGCAGCAGCAAGGCTACGCGGCGATGACCTACGGCTACATCCTCGACGCGTTGGTCCGACGCACCGACGGTCGTTCGCTCGGGCGCTACTTCGCCGACGAACTCGCCGGTCCGCTCGGGCTCGACTTCTGGATCGGGGCGCCACCACAGATCGAACCGCGCATCGCGCCGATCCTGCTGCCCGAGATCGACCCAACCACCGCCGCGGAGTTCTTCCTGCTGACCGCCGACCCGGAGTCGATCCCAGGGCTCCAGTTCGGCAACTCGGGCGGCTATCTGACGCCGGGTCAGCACAACTTCAACTCTCGCGAGGCCCATGGCGCTGAGATCCCCAGCGGGGGTGGGATTGCCAACGCGCGGGCTCTGGCCGGACTCTACGAGCCGTTGGCATTCCCCGGGGTCGACCACAACGGGGTCTGCTTCGACTCCGCCGCGGTCGCCTGGATGTCGACCGCGCACTCGGCCGGCTGGGACCACACGTTGCGGCACAACTTCCGCCTCGGCCTGGGATACATGCTTTCCGTGGACAACCGATGGCGACCGGAACGCCGGCAGGACTCGCTGCTGCTGGGCTCGGATGCCTTCGGCCACACGGGATTCGGTGGCTGTGTCGGTTTCGCCGACCCGGCCCACGGGATGTCGTTCGGCTACACCATGAACCGGATGTCCTCGGCCGTCACGATCGGCCGGCGCGGCCAAAGTCTCATCGACGCCGCCTACTACTGCCTCGGGCTCGGCTCTACGGACTCCGGCTCGTGGCGCTAGACGCGACCCGGCGCCGCCGGCACACCTCGCGCTCGGCGCCGGAGTTGCTGGACGGCCTGCTGCTGCCGTCCACCGAGCATGCCCGGACGCCGCAGGTCGCCAGCGTGCTGGCGCAGGCCCGCGACATGATCGCGGCCAACGAGCGGTTGGACATGGCCCGGTTGTCCGCCGAGCTCGGGGTGGACCGCACCACCTTGTTCCGCTGGGTCGGCAACCGCGACCAGTTGCTCCTCGAGGTGATCTGGTCGGTCGTCGAGCCGTTGCTGCTCGAGTGCGTGACTGCCGCCGAGGGGACCGGCTCGGCCTACCTCGCCCGGGTCCTCGGGCTCTGGGTCGAGAAGGCGCACCGGTCGCCGGAGCTGCAGGCGGTGGTCTCCCGCGACCCGGAGCGCGCGCTGCGGTTGCTCGCCACCCGCGACGGCGGCCTGCACGGTCGACTGGTGGAGTCGGTCGAGAAGTTGCTGCGCCAGGAACGCGCCGGCGGCTGTCTGCCGCACCCGGTGGCGCTGGACGAGTTGGCCGAGATCCTCGTGCGCACCGCGAGTTCCTGGGTATGGACCGACCTGATCACCGGCGACCCACCGGACCCGATCGGCCTGCAGGTCGCCGTCGGCCTGCTGCTGCGACCCCAACCGCCGAAGTCATGAGGAGCAAAGTGATCGGACGCACCGTCGCCGCCGTGGCCGCAGTCGCCGCGGCGGGGGCCGGCCTGACCGGCGTCCCGGCGAATGCCGCCGCGGCGAGCATCCAGGTCGGCTACCTGAACCGGTCCGGTGGGACCGAGGACATGCAGGCCTCGCTGATCGACCTGTCCAACGGGAAGACCTACTCGGCGAACTCCGGGGCGGCCACCGCGGTCCCGGCCGGGCGTTACGCGGTCGGTGGCTACATCACCGAGTACCCGACGCTGACGGTGGCCGTGCGCGTCGTCCAGATCTCCGGCCCGACCAAGCTCGTGTTCGACACCGGCAAGGCCGGCAAGGTATCCTTCGACGTCGGCGACTCGAACCTGACGACCAGCGGGCTCGCGGTGGTGCCGTCCGTGACGGTGGGTCACAAACAGCGGGCTTGGATCGCCGACAACGGAATCGTCTGGCCGGGTGAGAGCACCTATGTGCTGGCCGATCCCAGCGCCGCCAAGGCGATTCGGCTCGGCGTGCACGGCGTGCTCACCAAACGCGGCGCCGACCCGAGCCCGGTCCGCTACGACCTCGCGAAGTCGTTCACAGGCATGCCCGGCGACGTCACCGTCAAGGCCAACCCGAAGCAGTTGGCCCGGGTCGACCTCGATGTAGCGACGTTGGACGCCGCGCAGACCTCGAACTTCGGCCTCGAGGCGCTGAACCCCGACGGGAGCCCGATCACCGGCATCGGTGTCGCCGTGCCGGCGCTCGGCAAGCAGACCGATTACCGGACGCCGGGCCTGCAGTGGACCACCCGGCTGACCGAGAACAGCCGCGACGCCACGGAATTCCTTACCGAGAACGCGACTCCGCACGTGTATGCGGCAGGTAAGTCCTACCAGGAGAGCTGGGGCCACGGCGTCTGGTCGCCGCGGCCGAACAGCCCGGCGATCTACCTGTCCGGCAACAACTTGCGCGTCGGCGGGGGCCCGCCGATCTGTGCCTGGGCCGGCAACGGGGTCAAGCTCGACGAGTGCCAGGCCCAGCAGCAGGACTTCAGCTACACCCTCTACAAGGACGGCAAGCAGGTCGGCTCGGGCCAGTCGATCAGCCTGCCGGTCGACACCGTCGCGGCGCACTGGTACACGGTCGAACTGACTGCGAGCCGCCAAGGACACGAGATCGACCTGTCCACGACGGTCGGTGCGAAGTGGTACTTCCAGGCAGGCGGATCGACGAGGACCCACCCGAAACCCAACGTGATCGTGATCGTGCACGGCCAGCCGCAGCCGGGCTCGATCCGCATGCTCCCCGCAGGCCTCAACAACCGGAACCAGGCGGCGAGCAACGCGGCCACCACCGTCGCGCTGTCGGTCGCTGACTTCCCCGACGTCGCGTCGATGACGCTGGAGTGGTCCGGCGACGGCGGTAAGACCTGGCAGAACGTCGCGGTCACCGGCAGCGGCAACAACCGCAGCGCGAAGGTCCCGGCGCTCGGCAAGCCCGGAACGGTGTCGTTGCGGGTCTCCGCGAAGTCCGCGACCGGCGCGACCGTTGCGGAGACCGTGATCAACGCGTACGGAGTGCACTGAGCAACACCCCAATTTGATTAGTCGGCGGACGGTCCGGCCGGACCGACCGCCAGGTCGACGGAGGAAAACGTGACGACTTCGATCCACGACAGCCTCGATCCGGTGTCGGTGCGCGAGGTGGCCGAGACCGCAGGGCGGATCCAGCAGGCGATCGACGCGGTCGTCATCGGCAAGCCGGACTCGGTCCGGCTGGCGCTGACCGTGCTGCTCGCCGAGGGCCACCTGCTGATCGAAGACATCCCCGGCGTCGGCAAGACCCTGCTGTCGAAGGCGTTGGCGAAATCCATCGACTGTTCGTCCAAGCGCATCCAGTTCACCCCGGACCTGCTGCCCTCGGACATAACCGGGGTGTCGATCTGGAACATGCACCTGCGCGAGTTCGAGTTCCAACCGGGCGCGGTGTTCGCCAACGTGGTGATCGGCGACGAGATCAACCGGGCCTCGCCGAAGACGCAGTCGGCCTTGCTGGAGGCCATGGAGGAGTCCCAGGTCACCGTCGACGGCACGACCTACGAACTCGGCGCGCCGTTCATCGTCGTCGCCACGCAGAACCCGGTGGAGATGGAGGGCACGTACTCGCTGCCCGAGGCCCAGCGCGACCGGTTCACCGTCCGGCTGTCGATGGGCTATCCGTCGCAGGCCGCGGAGGTCGCGATGGTGCGCGGGCACGGGCAGGTCTCGCCGTTGGACTCGATGCAACCGGTCGCCGACGCCCGCACGGTGGTGCGGATGATCGAGGCCGTCCGGGAGATCCACGTCTCCGACGACATCGTGCAGTACGTCGTCGACATCACCACCGCCACGCGGACCCATGACGACCTGCAACTCGGCGCCTCGCCGCGAGCGACCCTGCAACTGGTCCGCATGGGCCGTGCCGCCGCCGCGATCGCCGGCCGCGAGTACGTGCTGCCCGACGACATCCAGCGCCTGGCCGACTCCGTGCTGGCTCACCGCCTCATGGTCACCTCGGAGGCGCAGGTGGCGCGCAAGACCGCCTCCAGCGTGCTGGCCGACATTATCCGCAAGGTGCCGTTGCCGGAGATGTCGTGACGGCAGTTCGCGCCCGTCTGGTGCGCCTGACGCGGGAGCTGACCTGGCGCGGCCGGTTCTCGGTCGCGGCGGGATTGGTGGCGATGGTCGTCGGACTGCCGCTGCACCAGATGATCCTGGTCCGGGTCGCGGTCCTCCTGCTGTTCCTGCCGCCGGTCTGCCTGCTGCTGGTGCACCGCACCCGGCACCAGGTCCGTGCCTCGCGGCGGATCGAGCCGGGCCGGGTCTCTGCCGGTGAGCAGGCCACGGTGACGGTAGCGGTGGCGAACAACGGGCTGACCGGGTGCGGGTTGCTGCTGGCGGCCGACACCCTGCCGGTCGGGCTGGCGGGGCGGACCCGGTTCGCAGTGCGTGGCCTGGCGGCCGCGGCCACGGCCGAGGCCCGCTACCAGGTCGACTGCTTGGTGCGGGGCCGCCACCCGGTGGGTCCGTTGACGTTGCGGCTGACCGACCCGTTCGGAATGTCCGGCGTCGACCGCTCGATCTCCGGCACCGACGACCTGGTCGTGATCCCGAAGGTGCATCCCTTGCCGCACCTGCGGTTCGGGGCCGAGGTCGCCGGTACCAGCGACACCCGCAAGACCCATCCGCCGACCGCCGGCGACGACGACCTCGCGGTCCGCGAGTACCGCCGGGGCGACTCGATGCGGCGCATCAACTGGCGGGTCACCGCCCGTCGTGGCGAACTGATGGTGCGTCAGGAGGAGCACCCGCCGCAGACCCGGGCCACCCTGCTGCTCGACAGCCGGGCCGAGGCGCACCGCGGCGAGGGGCTGGACTCCTCGCTGGAGTGGGCGGTCTCGGCAGCCGCCTCGATCGGCGTGCAGCTACTCGCGCGGCGCTTCGCGTTGCGGGCGATCTGCGAGAGCGGCATCGGCCTCGGCGCGCTGGTGCCTGAGGTGTTGCCCCCGGGCCCCGGCGTCGAGCACACCTACCTGGACGGCCTGGCGGTGCTGGAGGCCTCGAAGACTCGGCGGCTGCTGGAACCTGGCCGATTCAGCGGCCTCGGTGGCGACGGTGTGCTGGTGGCGATCGTGGGTGACCTGTCGACCGCGGACGCCGAGGAATTGGCTGCCCGGCGACGGGCGGGCACGGTCGCCATCGCGCTGGTGCTCGATGTCGACACCTGGGGTCGCGGCGGTCGCCGGCGGTCCCGTGGAGGCGGATCGGCCGACCACGAGGCGGTTTTCCGCAACCGAGGTTGGGGAGTGGCCACCGTGCGGGCCGGCGACGACGTCGCCGAGGTCTGGCAGCGGGTCGGCGTCCGCTCGGAGCCGCGGCCGGGTGCGGCATGAGTACGGTCCTGAGCGCGCCGGCCCCGACCGGCACCCACCGGCCCGAACCGGCCCGCCGCCTGGGCGCTGAGCTCCGGCGCTCGCTGATCGGCTTCGTCGCCACCGCGCTCGGCCTGGTCGCGTTGCTCGCGGTCGTGCGTGACGGGCAGTGGTTGGCCCGCTCGCTGTTCCTCGCCGCCGGGCTGTTCGTGGTCGGCTCGGCCGGGCGGGCGCTGCGCCTGCCCCGGCCGGCGGTCGTCGTCGTGCAGGCGATCGCGGCGCTGTTCGCCGTCCTCGCGCTGCAGGTCTCGGACTGGGCACCGCGCGGTTTCCTGCCGGGCGCCTCGGCGCTGCGGCACCTGGGCCACCAGATCGACGACGGCACCGGCGACTTCACAAGCATGGCGACCCCGGACCACGCCACGTTCGGGATCGTCGCGATCGTCCTGATAGCGGCTTCCGTTGCCGCGATCGCCGTCGACACGCTCGCCGTCGGGTACCGCCGCCCCGACCTGGCCGCCTGGGTCATTCCCGTGCTCTACGCCGTCCCGGCCGCCGCGCTGGCGCAGAGTTGGCGCGAGCTGATGTTCCTCCTGCCGGCGCTGGGTTATCTGATGCTGCTGGTCGAGGGCACCGGCGACCGCGCCGCCCGCTGGGGCGATTCGACCATCGTCGAGTCGGGCGGCAACCGCCGGATGACCGCGGTCGCGGGCACCGGCGTGCTCGTTCTGTGCGTGCTGGTCCCGCTCGCGCTGCAGGGCGTCACCGGCAACCTGCTGCGGAACTACGGTGTCGGTCCGGCGCCCGCACCGCTGCAGATCCGCGACCCGCTGTCGGTGATGCGAACCCTGCTCGTGGCGCCGGCCGAGAAGCCGATGTTCCTCCACCACAGCGATTCCCCGTGGCCGGCCGAGGAGTACCTCGAGTCGGCGGTTCTGGACAGTTTCGACGGCTCGGAATGGCGCGGCGGCGTGCGTTCGGTCGGCGATCTGAAGGGCGTCCTGCCGGCTCCGTTCGGGCTGTCCGCGAGCATTCCGGTGACCCCGGTGAACGCCGCGGTGCAGGCCCGTCCCGACATCGACTCGGACTTCCTGCCGATTCCGCGCCCGGCCACCCACGTCGAGGTCAGAGGCGAGTGGAAGCTCGATGCGGCCACCGGCGACATCCTCAGCGGCGACGGGCGCAACCAGATCGCCGAGAAGTCCTGGTCGACCGTCGGACTGGTCGTCGACCCGGATCCGGCACAGCTGACCGGTGCGGAGCCGAAGGACCCGACACTGGCCCGCTTCCTGTTGCTTCCGGGGTTGCCGCCGCAGATCGCCGCGCAGGCCAAGCAGATCACCACCGGCGCGAAGGACGTGCTCGAGGCGGGCATGAGGTTGCAGGAGTTCTTCCGCGACCCGGCCCGGTTCACCTACGACCTGCACCCGCACGGCAGCGGCACCGCCGCGATCACCGCGTTCCTGAGCTCCCACCACGGGTACTCCGAGCAGGCCGCCGCGACCATGGCCGTGATGGCCCGCACTTTGGGGATCCCGGCCCGGTTGGCCGTCGGATTCACATCCGGTAAGCAGGACGGACCGGACGGCTGGACGGTCACCAACTACGACGCCCACACCTGGCCGGAACTTTTCCTGCCCGACGTCGGCTGGACCCGGTTCGAGCCCACCCCGGGCACGGCCGGCAGCCAGCCGCGTCCGTTGCACTGGCTGACGCCGGCGAAGAAGACCCCGCCGTCGAAGGACCACAAGCACAAGAACGACCAGCCGCCCCCGCCGCCGCAGGACCAGCCGCAATCGGCGCCGCCACCGCCCCCGGCACAGTCCGCCGGGGGGAACAACTCGTGCGCGCTGGACCCGACCAACTGCACCCACAAGCTGAATCCGCCGCCGAGCGGGCACCAGTTCCCCTGGTGGATCATGTGGCCGTTCCTCGGGCTGTTCGTGGTCTCGCTGCCGCGGCTGATCCGGTGGTTCATCAGCCGCCGACGCTGGGCGCAGGTGGCCTTCGGGCACTCGCTCGCCTGGCGCGGCAGCCCCGAGGGAGCGGCCGTGATCGCCCGGGTGGCGTGGCTGGAACTGCGCGACGACGCGGTCGATCTCGGGCACGTCTGGCCGACCAACCGCACCCCACGTCAGGCAGGCGACGCCCTGGCCGCCGAGGTGGCGCTGAGTGCCGGGACGCGGGCCGAGTTGGAGGAGCTCGTCGCGTCGGTGGAGCGGGCCCGGTATGCGCCGCGGGCCGGGCAGCGCTTGCAGCACGAGCGGTTGCGGACCGCGGTGCTGCGGGTGCGTCGGGACATCGCGACTGCGGCCTCGAAGCCCGACCGGGCCCGGTACTGGCTGGCGCCCCGGTCGCTGCGCTTCCAGATCCGGCCGATGCGCAGCCGCCTGGCTGCGATGGCCACGTTCCGCCCGCGGCTGCCGAAACCGAGGCTGCGGCGCCGTTCGGCCAACTGACGCCGGCTGAACAGGATCGAAACCGGTGAGGCGCGGGGCCAGGCGAATCCGGCCCCGCGCCTTCCGATTGTGTTCAGTGGTCGACGGCCTCCGTCGACGGCCTTGAGGGGCGCCTCAGCAGAGGACCGTCCCGAGCTGGCCGGTGCAGAACTTGGGGGAGCGTCCGGACGTGCCGCGCTGCCCGCGATCGCCCTTCTCACCGCGGGCGCCGGCGGCCCCGGCAGTCCCCGCAGCCCCCGTGGCGCCCGTGGACCCGGTGGCGCCCGTCGCACCGGTGGCGCCGGTGGCTCCCTTCGCACCCGTGGCCCCGTTCGCGCCGTTGGCGCCGTCGGTGCCGCGGGCTCCGGTGGCTCCGGTGGCACCCGGCAGGCCGGCCAGGTTGAACGACCCGATGCGGTTCCCGGCCTCCTCGGTGAAGCGCAGGCTCCCGTCCGGGCCGGTGACGATGTCCGAGGGGCCGCTGTTCGCGGACAGCCCGTTGTACTCGTTGACATGCCCGGTCATCGGGTCGATGCGCCCGATCTGGTCGGTGCTGGACTCGGTGAACCACAGCGCGTGGTCCGGGCCCAAGGTGATGCCGGTGGGCCGGCTGCCGGACGTCAGGCCCGAGTACTCGGTCACGGTGCCGTCGGACGGGTCGACGCGCCCGATCTGGTTGCCCAGCAGTTCGGTGAACCACAGGGCCCCGTCCGGCCCGGCGGCGATGCCCTGGGGGACGGAAGCGGTGGTGGGCACCGGCATCTCGGTCACCGCGCCGCTGGTCGGGTCGATTCGGCCGATCCGGTTGGCGGAGGCGGCGGGCTCGGTGAACCACAGCGCGCCGTCGGGGCCGGGCGCGATCGAACCGGGCCGGCTGTTGGCCGTGATGCCCGCGGTGTACTCGGTCACCCGTCCGGTGCCCGGATCGAGTCGGCCCACGGCCGGGCGGACGATCGGGTCGGCGTTGTTGTCACCTGCCTCGGTGAACCACAGCGCGTGGTCCGGGCCGAGGGTGATGTCGGTCGGGTGGGCGTGCGCGGTCGGCACCGCGAACGTACGTGCGGTGCCGTTCGGAGCCAGAGCCACCACCGCGTTGTTGTCCGGGTCGGTGATCCAGACGTCGTCGGTCGGCCCGGCGGTGACGTCGAATGGGGCGGTGCCCGCGGGGAGGTCGAACTGCCGGATCGAACCGTCGTCGGCCATCCGGCCGATGCGGGAGTCGCCGTACTCGGTGAACCACAGATTGTGGTCCGGGCCCACCGCGATCCCGATGGGATTGGCGTTGGCGGGCAGTTTGAACTCGGTCACCGTGCTCGCCGCGCCCGCCGCGGGGCTCGTGCCCAGCAGCGTGACCACCGAGCATGTGCCGGCCAGCCCGAACCGACCCAGACGCGCGGCACGTCGACGCAAGCTGCGATTCATCATTCCCCCCGGTTCTGCGGCAGCGGTCACGTTTCGGACATAGCCGGCAAACGTGACTTTCTGTCGCGCAATCCAAACCCGCCGCTCCCGTGTGTCTCGACCTCGTTGCGCCATTCGGGTGGCCGTGGACCGCCGACCGGCTCGTGCCGTCGGTGGTGTGCGGGCGGACCGGACGGGGAAGGGCTCCTGACGTCGAACCGGAACGGGTTCGGCGCGCGCGAGAGAGGGTTGGGAAAATGGGAGACGACGACAAGGTTTCGAACAAGGCGCAGGATCTCGGCGGTCGGGCCAAGGAAGCGGCCGGTTCGCTGACCGGCGACGACCAGATGCGCGAGGAAGGCCGCACCGACCAGGCCAAGGCCGCCATCAAGGACGCCGGTGAACACCTCAAGGACGCGGGGGAGCACCTGCGCGCGGCCGCCGGCAAGGCCGGGGAGCACCTGCGTGAGGCGGCGGAGAAGGCGAAGGACGCCACCAAGCACTGACCGACGCATCGCACGACCCGACGCCGGCGCAGCCATCACGGGAGCAGTACGTCTATCTGACGTAGTGTCAGATTCAGTGGTTGGTGCAGTGGCCGTGCGTCGGGTCGGGCCCGACCTCCGGACCGAACTGGGGGTTCCCGGTGCGGGCGTGGCGAAGAATTGATCTTCTTCGGGGCGACAGGGTTCGCCCAATGGCATTTGATCTTGCTCTGTGGAACTGCCTCGCGCCCTTCTTGTCATCGGCGCGTTGTCCACCGCCGCGATCCTCCCGTTGTCGGTCGGCGACCCGCCGTCCGACGGCCCCGCTGCCCGGGTGACCACCGCGGTCATGCTCGGCGAGGTCGCGAAGCCGGCCTCCCGATACCTGGTGAGCACCCCCACCGCGACGCCCGCGACGCCCGCGACGCCCGCGCCGAACTGCCTCGTGCTGCGCTGCGTCGCGCTGACCTTCGACGACGGCCCCGTCGCGGACACCCAGCGGTTGCTGTCGATGCTGGCGACGGAAGGGGTGCGGGCGACGTTCTTCACCGTCGGCGAGATGGTCACCGAGCATCCGGAGATGGTCCGCGCCGAGGTGGCGGCCGGCGACGAGGTCGGCAACCACAGCTGGTCGCACCCCCAGCTGACCCACCTGTCCGACAGCGCCGTGCGGTCGCAGGTCGAGCGCACCGCGCAGGCCATCGAGGACGCGGGCGCGCCGCGCCCGACCTTGTTCCGACCGCCCTACGGCGACATCGACGCCCGGGTCGGTGCTGATCTGGCCGCGGAGGGCCAACCGGCGATCCTCTGGTCGGTCGACACGCTGGACTGGTTGCACCGCGACCCGAACTCGGTGTACCGGCGGGCCGTGAACGGGGTGCGGCCCGGCTCGGTCGTGCTCATGCACGACATCCACCCGACGACCGTTACCGCGGTCCCGCGGATCATCGCGACGCTGAAGGCGCGGGGCTACACGTTCGTGACGGTCAGCGAGCTGTACGGCGAGGAGTTGAAGCCCGGCGTGGCCTACGAGGGACGCGAGGAGGAGTGGACGGCGGCGCAGCAGCGGCCTGCCGAGGTGGACGGGACGACGGCGGCCCCGACGCAGCCGCCCCAGCCGGACGGCACGCCTGCGCCCACGGACACTCCGGTCCCGGCCGAGACCGTCGAACCCACCGAGACCCCGGTGCCGGACGAGCCCGGGACTACGTCAACCTGACCGGTCGTGCCGGCGGCGCAGCGCCTCGACGTCGGTGACGAGCAGGTTGCGCCCGCTGCCGCGGATCCAGCCCCGGCGGGTGAAGTCGGCCAACGTCTGGTTCACCGTCGGGCGGGAGGCGCCGACCAGCGCCGCCAGGTCCGACTGGGTGAGCGCGGCCTCCAGGCGGATCCCCTCCGGCGTCCGCACCCCATGGGTCTCGGCCATGCGCTCCAGGCACTTCGCCAGCCGGGCAGGCAGGTCCAGCACGACCAGATCCGCCGCCTGCTCGGTCAGCCGGCGCACCAGCTTGCCCTGGTAGGTCAGCAGCGCCCGGGTCGCGGACGGGTCGGCGAGCACGACGTCCAGGGCCGTCGAGAGCACGACGATCAGCCGGCACTCCTCCAGGGTCTCCACGGCCGCGGAGCGGGGCCCGCCGTCCAGGAACGACAACTCCCCGAAGGTGTCGCCGGGCCCGAGCGTGCAGTGGATCACCTCGGCGCCGTCGGCGGAGGTGGTGAGCACCTTCACCGTGCCCGATGCGATGAGGTAGCACGAGTCGCCCGGATCGCCCTGCTGGAAGACGAACTGGCCCTTGCGGAAGGTGCGTTCGATCGCCGCGGCGGCCAGTCGGGTCAACGTCGCGGCTGGGACCCCGGCGAACAACGGCGCGCCGGCCAGCAGTTCGGCCGCGCCGGTGCGTGCCCGTCCGGGAGATTCACCCACGGCGCCAATCCTGTCCGTACCGACGCGCCGGTCAAGTACCCGGGTCCGGGGAAGCTTCAGAAACGTGACCGGCGGTTGATCCACCGCAGCGCCGGGCCGAGCGCGGGGAGGCGGTGCAGTCGCGCGGCCAGCACCGCGTCGCGGACCTGTCCGGCGGCCGCGGCGGGCAGTCGGGTCAACGCGGAACCCCCCTCGGCCTCCCGGGCGCGGCGGTGCAGGTGGGCCGCGCAGTCCAGACAGACTGCGGCCTCGGGCCGCGCGCCGAGGGTGAGCAGGCGGTCCTGCGGCGTGGGTCGCCCGCAGCACCAGCACCCGCCGGTGTGCTCCTCGGCGGTTGTCCGACTGTTCACGCGTTGCCTCCTGAGGGCGTCAGTGGTGATCAAGCATGCTCGGTGCGCCGGCAACGCAGCGTCTGGGCGGGGGTGTCGGCCTCGATGCGGGTTCCGATTTCTGCCGTCGGAGGAAATAGCGGGCGAGGGGTTGGGGCGATGCTCCGCCGGTTGTGGAACGTTTCGGGCCGGTTGTGGAACGTTTCGGCGAGTTCGGACGTTGAACCCTGTACCGGACGGTATTTCGGGTCCGGTCGCGGCGGGGAGAGCGCGAGGTTCGGCGCTGCTTGCTCGACCATAGGCGCCTGGCTCGGACCGCGACACAACCCGAACCCCTCCAGGGTAGGTCCGAGTCAGGCTCGCCGTACCGGGCGGTATACCGACAAGTTGCTCTACCGTCAGGCAACTGACGCACTGTCAGTTCCGCTCGAAGCACGGCGACCTGAGCTTCGTCGTGGCGTGGCGCCGGTTGCCGGCGCTGGACCAGGGCAACTCGATCCTTTCGGCGCCTGGATTTCTTCACTGTCCCGGAATCCGGTCCCATCCAGGTGCTGCCGCCGGTGCGCGGGCGGCCACGTCTTTCCAGCACTTCAAACCCGGAGGTTCCCTACGTGAGCACACCGATCGTCGAGCAGGCGGTGCGGACCGAACCCGAGCCGACGACCCGTCGGCCGCGGGACTTCTCCGCCTGGCGCCGGGTCGATCCGTTCCGGTGGATCTCGCACGGGCGGGAGCACGTCGGGCTGTCGGCGCCGGACGACAGCTGAGGAAATCCGCCGGGACCCTGGTCTGACGACGCGTCAGTAGCCTGGCGACTCAGCCCCGTCGCGCTCGACCAGTCAGCCGGTGCAACGCGGCGACGAGCGTGTCGATCTCCTCGCAGGTGTTGTAGAACGCCAGCGAGGGCCGGACCGTGGCCTCGAGGCCGAAGCGCCGCAGGATCGGCTGGGCGCAGTGGTGGCCGGCCCGGACCGCGATACCTTCGGCGTTCAGTGCCTGCCCGACCTCGTGCGGCTCGTGGCCGGCCAGCACGAACGACAGCACGCTGGCCTTCTGCGCCGCGGTGCCGATCAGCCGCAGCCCGGGAACCTCGGCCAGCCGGGGCGTCGCGTACTCCAGCAGGGCGTGTTCGTAGGCCGCGATGTTCGGCATGCCGATCCGGGAGACGTAGTCCAGCGCGGTGGCCAGCCCGACGGCGTCGGCGATGTTTCCCGTGCCGGCCTCGAAGCGACCGGGCGGGTCGTCGTACTGCGCCCGCTCCAGGGTGACGTCGGTGATCATGTTGCCGCCGCCCTGCCACGGCGGCGTCTCCTCGAGTACGTCGGCGCGTCCGTAGACCACCCCGATGCCCGTCGGCCCGAAGACCTTGTGGCCGGAGAACACGAAGAAGTCCGCGCCGATCTCCGCCATGTCCACCGGCGTGTGCGGGACCGACTGCGCGCCGTCGATCAGGACCCGGGCACCCGCCCGGTGCGCGAGCTCGACGATCCGCTCGACCGGGGTGATGGTCCCGAGCGCGTTGGACACCTGGGTGACGGCGACCATCTTCGTGCGGTCGGAGAGCAGGTCGCTGTAGGCGTCGAGCAGGATCTGCCCCGAGTCGTCGACCGGGATCACCTTGATGACCGCGCCGGTGCGCTGGGCGAGCATCTGCCAGGGGACGATGTTCGCGTGGTGCTCCAGATGGGAGATCACGATCTCGTCGCCGGACTTCACGTGGCGCCCGCCCCACGCCTTGGCGACCAGGTTGATCGCCTCGGTCGACCCTCGGACGAACACGATCTCCTCGGAGGAGGCGGCGCCGAGGAAGTCGGCGACCGTGTCGCGGGCCGACTCGTAGGCGTCGGTGGCGCGGGCGGCCAGTGTGTGCGCGGCCCGGTGGATGTTCGAGTTCTCGTGGGCGTAGAAGTACGCCAGCCGGTCGATGACCGACTGCGGCTTCTGCGTGGTGGCAGCGTTGTCCAACCAGATCAACGGCTTGCCGTTGACGACCTCGGACAGGATCGGGAAGTCGCGGCGCACGCCGTGCACGTCGAAGGCCGGGTGCGGGTCCAGTGGCAGGTCGGGGATGTGCCCGCCGGGCAACGCCTCGTCGAGGAAGTAGAAGCCGGAGGGGAACTCGACCGAACCGGGCAGGCCGGACGGGCTGTCGAGGACCGCCGGGATGCCTGCGACCGCCGGGGCGCGTACCGCCCCGAACCCCGAGGTGGCCGGGGACGCCGGGGTGGCGCCGGCGCCGTGCCCGTCGAGGAAGTAGAACGACGGCTCGACCGAGGGCATCGGCGCACCGGTGGGGAACGCCGGCGCGAGCCCCAGTGCCTCGGTGCCGGGGACAAGTGGCAGGCCGACGCCGCCGGCGGTGGTCGCGTAGGACTGGGGGGCGCTGGTCGGCGGGGGTCCGGCCGGGGTGCTGGTCGGCAGCCCCGGCGTGCCGGGCGACACGACCGAGCCGACCGGCGTGACCTGATTGGCCGTCAGATCGGTTGGTTCACCGGGCATCGCCGACCAGAACGCCGCGGCCCAGCGATTGATCGTGGCCTCGTCCGGCAGGTCGGACGGAACCGCGAAGGGCTCAGCGGTAGGTGGGGGCGTAGTCATGGAACTTGTCCACCTCGACGTCGTCCAGCACCGCTAGCGCGTCCGGTGTCAGGACGGCCAGCGAGCAGTACAGCGAGACCAGGTACGAGGCGATCGCGCTGCGGTCTATGCCCATGAACCGCACGGACAGGCCGGGGCCCTGCTCGCCGGCCAGGCCGGGCTGGAACAGGCCGATCACGCCCTGCCGCGCCTCACTGGTGCGCATCAGCAGCATCTTGGTCTTCCCGTTCTCCAACGGGACCTTGTTGGACGGGATGATCGGCAGCCCGCGCCAGGTGATGAACTGCGAGCCGAACATGCTGACCGTCGCCGGCGGGACCCCCCGACGCGTGCACTCGCGGCCGAACGCGGCCACGGCGTCGGGGTGGGTGAGGAAGAACGCTGGGTGCTTCCAGACCTTGCGGATCAGGTTGTCCAAGTCGTCCGGGGTGGGCGGGCCACCCAGGGTCGGGATCCGCTGCTCCGGGGCCGCGCTGGCCAGCAGTCCGTAGTCGGCGCTGTTGATCAGTTCGCCCTCCTGGTGCTCCTTGACCGTCTCGACGGTCAGGCGCAACTGCTGGGCGATCTGGTCGTGCGGGCTGGAGTAAAGGTCGGAGATCCGGGTGTGGACGTCGACGATGGTCTGCACGGCCCGCAGGCGGTACTCGCGCGGGTCGGTGGAGTACTCGACGTAGGTCTGGGGGAGCGGCGACTCGTCGAAGTTCGAGCAGCTGACCTCGACGTCCTCGGGCCGCAGGACCTGGTTCAGCCGGTAGATGCCTGCCTCGACCGGCACCCAGGACATCACGTGGGTCAACCACCTGGGGGTGATCGTCGACATCTGGGGGACGGACTTGGTGGCATTCGCCAGAGTCCGTGCGGCGGCATCCCCCAACGACACCGAACGCGATCCGACGGTCACAGCCCCTCCAACGTCGCTGGTGCGGGTTTCGTCGATCACTCAACCACAGCGACCACCTGGCCCGCCACGACCCTGGTAGGTGTTTGGACCCGGGACGGTTCAGCGCGATTCTGACTACGGATCAGATTTTGCGCCAGTCCGTCACCCGCGTGGTTACCGGGCCGGTTTCGTCAGCACGAACGAGTCGACCGCGGCCAGCTGGCCGCCGGCGCCGAGCAGGCCGTAGTAGGTGACGTCGATCGTAGTCGTGCCAGGGCGCGCCGACCCGTCGACGGTGAACGCGGCGAAGCCGTAGGGGTGGGCCGCGTCGCGCATCGACGACCAGTCGGCGTTCTCCCAGACGTAGGTGGCCTCGCGCTTCCCGGTGGAGCCCCGGGACGCGGCCACCTCGGTGATGACCCGGCATCGCCGATCGGGGGTCAGCAGCGCGTTCGAGGCGGCCGAGTTGCCGCCTCCGCCGAGCACCATGTGCACGGTGCCCTTGGTCGTATCCACCAGTCGACTGTCGTGGCCTTGGGGGATCGGGGTCGCGGTGAGGTTCGACTCGGCACCGCGGATGGGGTGCGAGCGCTCGTAGTGGTGCTCGTGCCCGCACAGCACCAGGTCGACCCCGTAGTGGTCGAACAGCGGCAGCCAGGACTGCCGAACGCCGAGGTCGGCCCCGTTGAAGTGGTCCGCGGTGCTGATCGCGACCTGGTGCATGCACACCACGATCCAGTCGATCGAGTCGTCGGCCCGGGTGCGCGACAGTTCGTGCTCCAACCAGGTCTGCTGGGCGCCGCCGCTGTACCCGCGGACGTAGGTGTTCCCGCCGTCCTGCAGGCACACGTCGTCGTTCTGCAGGTGCACGAACCGCACGTTGCCGACGGTGTAGGCGTACCAGAGCCCACGCAGTTCGCCGGTGGCGCCGGAGTTGGGCACCGGGAAGTAGGTCTGGAATGCCGAGTACCCGATCGGGCCGTTGCCGGCCTCGTTCTCGTGGTTGCCGGCCGACGGCATCCACGGCCGGTGCCGTGCCGAGCGGCTGATGTTGGCCAGGAAGCCGGACCACGTGCGCAGGCGGTCGTTGGCCAGCCCGGCGTAGGACAGGTCGCCGTTGATCAGGTTGAACAACGGCGCGACGCGCTCGATGCCGTCGACGAGGTCGAAGGAGTTCTCGGTGCCCAGCCCGTCGTTGCCCCAGCCGCTTCCGGTGTGAGATGTCAGGAACGGCGCGCCCATGTCGCCGAAGCTGGTGAACGTGAACGGCGCCCGGCCGTCCGGCGCGGTGCGGATCGTCCCGAGTTCGGGCACCGCGCCGTCGTGCAGCGCGGCGTAGACGTAGATCGAGTCCGGGTCCAGGCCGCGGATACGCGCCGAGTGCACCGCCACGGGGCGGTCGGAGTGGCCGTCGACGTAGCGGGTGGACTCGGCCTCGACGGCGTCGCCGAAGCCGTCCTCCGCGGTACCGAACTGCACCTGCGGGCGCCGGACCGGTTCCGGGGTCGTCCAGGACACGACGACCTCGGTCGCGGGATCGTCGCCGAAGGTCAGGTGCAGGCCGTGCACGGGCGGCGCGCCGAGACCCGAGGGCCGGCGCCACAGCTCGGGTGTCAGCGGTACGGCCCGCTTGCGGAGCTGGGCCGGTGGGACCGAGGCCGCGCGAACCGCGGTCGGAGCGGCCACTGAGGCCGTCTCGATCGCGATGGTCCCGGCCAGCAGGATCCCACCGTTGGCGGCCAGCGCGCGCATCAGGGCGCGGCGGGACATCGACTTCGGGTCGCGACGGCGGTGGGACGGGCTCAAGGTTCCTCCGGAGCCGACAGGGCTTATCGGCGCACGATGCCGGCTCCTGATGTCCACTTCGGGAAGTTCGGCCGAAAGGGTGTGAGAGTTCACCAACCGCTAATCGGCCCGCCGACGGTTGTCGACGGGCCGATCGGAACTTCGATGCTCAGCGTGGTTTCAGATGTGGCTCCGGGGCGCTGACCGGGTGCGCCACCGGCGGCTCCGCCGGGTCCGCCACGGCCGGTCCGGAGACCAACGTGATCGAGCCGGCCTGCAGGTCCAGCGTCCGGGTTTGCTGCGGCGCCGGCCGGACCGGGACGTGGTGATCGTGCCCGGGCAGGACCGGGCGGTGCCGGAAGTGGATGAAACCGGTCGGCCAGCCCGCTCCGTGGTAGAGCCGCCGCCAGTCGAAGCCGTTGCCGCTCCAACTGTCCTCGCTGATGGTCAGGCTGCCGTCGCGGTTGATGTTCTCCACCCAGGCCACGTGCCCGTCCCGGCCGCGATGCGCCCACCAGGCGACGGAACCCGCAGTCGGCCGGTGGTCGGTGATCGAGCGATACACGACGCCCCAGCGATAGGCGTTCAGGTTGCCGGGCCGGTGGCCGTGCTCACGCGGCCGGTGATTCGGCATCCCGGCCCGGACCAGCTTGTACGCCACGAAGTTCGTGCAGTTGGCCCCGGCGTACATCTTCCAGAACGAACGGCCGCGGTGGCGCCGGTAGCCGGCGTCCGTGTAGCCGTCCGATCGGCAGCTGTTGTACCCGTGGCAGAGCCGGTGCTCCGCCTCGTGCGTCGGATGCCGCACGGGTTCGAACTTCTCCGCCGGCACCGGCTGTGCCGTCGGCGCCATCAGACCGACCGTCGTCAACAGACCGGTCAGCAGTCCAGCCGCCATCACCACGATTCCCACCCCCGTGGAAGCCCCCACCCCGACGCGGGTCAGTTCATCGGTCGCCGTGGCACGGGCCGGCCACGCCACACCGGGGCAGTGGCGGATTCACTCGTTCGGGGACATCGGGACAGCTGTGTCAGGTCTCGACGAGCGTGGCCTCCTCCACCGCGGCCTCGGTCTGCATGCGCCGGTAGTTCTCGGCCACCTGCGCGGTCGGCAGTGCCGAACGCACCGCCCACCCGAAGATCGCCAGGCTGAAGACGGCGACCACCACCATGTCCAGGTAGAACGGCAGAACGCCGTGCCCCTGGACGTAGTCCGGTCCCAGCGCGGCCAACCCGATGATCCCGATCACCCAGACCGGCAGCCAGGCGACCGCCCCGGCGTGCAAGGGCTCCCGGGTCCCGGGCGGCTGCCGGAGTCGGCCGATCATCAACAGTGCGGCGCCGAGCAGCATCGCGATCCCGACTCGCCAGTCGGTGTCGAAGCCGCTCCAGTAGACGATCAGCGAGGCGAGCACGAAGGCGAGCGGCGTCCACACCTCCGCGGCCGGGACGCGGTAGCTGCGCGCGGTCTCGGGCAGCTTGCGGCGCAACGTCAGCACGGCGACCGGCGCCAGGGCGTACATGAAGAACGTCGCCGAGGTCGTGTAGTTGACCAGCTTCGCCCAGGAGCCGAACGGCAGCAGCATCAGGCAGCCCACGACGGCGGCCAGCATGACGCCGACCCAGGGCACCCGGCGTGAGTTCACCCGGGACAGCGACTCCGGGCCCCCGGTCCGGCCGAGCGCGTAGGTCAGCCGGGAGGTCGTCGAGATGTAGACCAGCGCGGTGCCGCCGGGGGAGACGATCGCGTCGAGTTGGAGGACCGTCGCCAGCCACGTCAGCCCCAGCACGGTCGCCAGGTCGTAGAACGGCCCGAGGTTGTTCGAGGCCAGACCGGCCCAGCCCGCCGAGGCGATCTTGCCCGGGTCGGTGGCCCCGATGAAGCAGATCTGCAGCGCCAGATACAGCAGAGAGCCGCCGACGATCGCCACGATCACCGCGCGCGGCAGGTCGCGGGCCGGGCGCCGGGCTTCGCCGCCGAGCTGCACGGCCTGCTCGAACCCCTGGTAGGAGAACAGCACGCCGCCGGACAGCGCCAGCAGGACGCCCTTGAGACCGAACGGTGCGAACCCGCCGCCACCGTGCACGCCGTGCAGGTGGAAGTTCGCGGTGTGGAAGGCCTTGGTTGTGACCACGATGATCGTCAGCACCGGGATCGCGATCTTCCACAGCACGATCAGGTTGTTGCCCTCGGCCAGCAGTCGGACGCCGACCAGATTGATCAGCGTGAACGTGATCACGAACGCGACCGCGACCGCCGTTCCCTTTCCGGTCAGCACGTGCTGACCGGCCTCGTCGTGGACGAGGTTCGGCCACCAGTTCGCGCTCAGGTAGTTCAACGAGGCGACGGTCTCGACCGGCGCCAGCGTCACGGCCTGGAGCCAGGAGACCCAGCCGGCGAAGAAGCCGCCGAGCAGGCCGTAGGTCAGGTAGGTGTAGCGGGCGGTGCCACCGGACAACGGGTATGCGGCGCCGAGTTCGGCGTAGGTCAGTGCGAGCACCAGGCAGACCCCGGCCCCGAGCACCCAGCTCAGCAGCACCGCCGGCCCGGCCAGGGCGGCGGCATTCTGCGCGCCGAACAACCAGCCCGAGCCGATCACCGAGCCCACGGAGACGAGCGTGAGGCCGGTGAGCCCCACCTCGCGCCGTAGTCCCCGCTCGGCCCGGATCGGGACGGCCCGTCCTGCGGTGGCGTCGACCATCAGCACCTCCGCAGCCTGAGTCGTCCAACCGACGACTGTCAGACTCCCCGCAAGTGAGGGCAGCTATGCCTCTTCGAGCCGGTCAGCCCCGTCTGCTGCAGTCGACGCCAGTCGGGTCGACCGCGTCGCACTGCGGGGCGGCGCTGTCGTCCGAGTTCTCGTCGGGGCCGTCGTTCCACACGACCGAGCCGTGGTCCTCGGGCTGGGCGGGGCGCTCGTCGGACCCGCGGTCGAGGATGCGGACGGAGGCGTGGTTGCCGTGCCGGACAAGCTCGAAGTCGATCCAGGTCAGGTTGTCGCCGCGGTCGGACTCGAGCAGCAAGCCGTCGCCGTTGGCCATGCCCAGCAGCCGGTAGCGACCGGCCGGCACGTTGCTGATGTCGATGGACTGCCCGGGGATCTTCCAGCGATAGACGTCGCCCCAGCCGACCGACAGTCCCATCCGGAAATGCGTGGCCCGGCGGTCGCCGTGCGCGCAGCCTTGGTCGTTCGGGAACTCCGGCTTGTCCGGGGTCTCCGGTAGCGCGCGGTGGAAGCTGTTGTCGAAGAAGCAGAAGCCGATCTTGTGGTTGGCGCCGATCAGCTGGTTGTCGGACAGGCGCAGCAACTGGTACTTGGCCACCCCGGGGACGTGCCAGTGGTTGTGCCCGTCGCCGCCCCACATCGGCTGCAGCGGCAACCCGATGGCGCGCAGGACCGAGCCGGCCGGGCTGAGGATCTCCTGGGCGACGGTCCAGGCCTTGCCGACCGCGTCGCGGTGCGCGGCGACCACCAACAGGCCGTGGCCGATGTTGACCACAGTGCTGGTGAACCGCAGTTCGGTGTTGCCGTCGGGTCGGTTGATCACCTTCAGGTCCCGGGTCTGGGCCATCGCCAGGTCGGGCAGCGGCAGGCCGGCCAACGGGTCGGCCGGCGGGGCGGCCGGGGTGCCGGTGTTCGGGGGGCTCCCGTTCGGGGCGCTCGCGTTCGGGGGTGCCTGGCCCGGGGGTGCCTGGTACTGGGGCGGCTGGTCGGGGTTCACGGGTGGGTTCTGCTCGGGCGAATTCGGGGCGGATTGGCCCTGCTCGGTTGCCGCACCCGCCGTCGGGCCGACCGGCTGCGTCGGGTTGGAATTGCTCGGCGGCGGGGCGTAGGAGCTGCCGGCCGCCGTTGCCGCGGCAACCGGCCCGACCAGCAACGCCGTGCCCAGCGCAAGCGACCCCACCGTGCCGCGGGAAAGGCGGATCGACACTTTTCCCCCACCATCTTCGAACAGCGCCCGTCGGGTGCAGTTCTAGTCGGGGAGCGGTGCGGAAAAGGAGCGAATCCGAAAATTGTCACCCGCCCGGAGCACCTGTCATGAATTAGTCCGGCGAGACGTCGACAATGCGCAAGTGCGCCCGGGAATGCTCCGGTTCGTGGTGATTCGCCCGGCGCGGAAGTGCCGCTGCGCGGGCGTTTCCTGACGGGTCGAATCCATTCCGTCGACGCCGGCCGGCTGAGTCGATCAGCCGGCGGCGCCCCGGCGGGTCGCCCGGATCTTCCGGCCCCGAGCGCATTGACTGCTTCCTGACGGGTAGTCAGGCGTGCGGAAGGGAGCCGACATGGGCGCACGGAAGGTCGTCCAGGCGCAGCACGCGCCGGTCCAACCGTGAACGCGGACGCCCCGCGGGATCCGGTTGCCTCCACCGACCGTTGCACGGCGGAGTTCGTGGACGGCGTCCTGGTGGTCCAGGGCGAGGTCGACGCCGAGACCGCCCCGGACCTTGTCCGGACACTGTGCGAACTCACCGTGGGGCCCGGGCCCCGCCGCATCGACCTGTCCGGTGTGCGGTTCATCGACAGCCGGGGAATCGAGGCGCTGTTCGCTCTCGCCTCCGACGACCTCGAGATCATCGTCGGCGCCGGATCGCTGGTCGAGCGGGTTCTGCACACGGTCGGACTGGACCTCGTCGCGAAGCTGCGCCCGCGCACCGCGCCGTGACACGTCCGGGATCGTTGTGCGGCCCGGGTGGCCGGCGCACGATGGATGTGGTCGGAGGTGGGGTCGGGTGCGGGTGTCGTGGGTCGGGGCGTCGACCGCGGTGATCGGGCTGAGCGCCGGTGCCGTGGTGCCGACCGCCGCGGACGCCGCAGCGCCGCCGCCGGCGACCGGCATGGCGCGCTGCTCCACGGGTTCGCTGTGCACCTGGGCGTTGCCGGGGTTCGCCGGGGCGATGACCCGATTTGTGGACGACGGCAACTGGGCGGGCCAGTGCAGCCCGATGCGCGAACCGGTGAAGTCGGTGGCGAACCTGACCTCGGCCGCCCCCTGGCGGATGACCATCTTCCTGTTCCACGGCACCCGGGCCCGGCCCTGCGAGGCCCACGGCCTCTACGCCCAGAGCGTCCCGGGAGCAACCGACCCGAACGTGAGGGGCGGCCCGGTCACCGGCGTCCGCATCTACTCCGACCCCGGCGGCTCCTGACCCGCTGACGGCGCCACACCGACGCGACGCGGGGGGAGACATGGCTGTGCTGGGCAAACTGTTGCGGAATCGGCGCGCCGGCGAAGGGGGCTCGGCCTGGAACCTGCCGAACCTGGGCACGGCCGACACGTTCGACGTGCACAGCCCGGACTTCGAGCCCAGCGGCGCAATCCCGTTGGTCTGCGCCGCCCGACGGGTCGGCGGCAGCGAGCTGTCGCCCGCACTGACCTGGCCGGCCCCGCCGGCCGGCACGGTGCAACTGCTGCTGGTCGTCGAGGACGTCGACGTGCCGCTCCGGGTGCCGGTCGTGCACTGCCTGGCGCTGCTGCATCCCGCGGTAACCCAGCTCGACCGCGGTGCGCTGGCCGCGACCGGGGCCTCGGACGGGGTGCGGATCCTGCGCTCGAGCATCAGCCGTGGCTACCTGGGCCCGGCGCCGATCAAGGGGCACGGCCCGCACCGGTACGTGTTCCAGGTGTTCGCGCTGGCCCGCGCCGTCCCGGACGGGGTGCGCGGGCGCGCCGTCGACACCGCCCGACCACGCGACGTCCTGCGTGCCGCGGGCGAGGTGCTCGCCCGCGGCCGGCTCCACGGTTGTTACGAACGCACCTGACGTCTCTGCCCACCGGCCCTTGGGCCGGATCAGCTCTGCTCGACCACCATGAGGGTGTGGCCGCTCGGGTCGCGGAACCAGAACATCGGCGGGACCGGCTCGCCCATCCGGGCCACGTGCTCGTCCACGTCCACCCCGAGCTTCTGCATGGCCACGTGGGTCGCGTCGATGTCCTGGGTGGTGATCGTGATACCGGACTGGACGCCGACGATCGCGGCGTCGCCGGGCGGCGGCGCCAGTGCGACCCCGGTCTGCCCGACCGGCAGGTAGACCTCGACCCAGCGGTAGCCGTTGCCGAACGCCATGTCCGTGCGCTTCTCGAACCCCAGCGACTCGTAGAACGCGATCGCCTTGTCCTGCTCCTGGGTGGGCAGGCAGACCAGGCTGATCCCGCGCAGGCCGACGTCGTTGCTCATCCTGGTGCCTCCAGATCGACGGAACATCTCGCCGCAGACCCTAACGTGGGGAAGGTTCGCGCCTGGCAGGTATCAGGCGGGAGCACGCCGGCCGTGCGGCACCGATCGGCTCGCGTCCTTCTGATCAGCCACGACGCCGCCGTTCCTGCGCCAGGTCGCGTTGCCGGGCAGTTGTTTCACATTCCGATCGGGAGGTAGACGTCACTCGCCGGGCTGTCCGGACATCGCGTGTCGCCGCTAGGAGGCGCCCGTGCAGACTGGGAAGCCTGGCCCCGCTGTTCCGCCCCCGAGCACCCCTGGTTGGGGGCTGACGGCTGGATTCCTCGGCGCGATGACCGCGGCAGGAATGACCGTGGTCCTGTTCGTGGCTGCCCTGGCGGTCACCTACCTGGTGGCGCGCGAGCAGCACGACGATCTCCCGGCGGTTGGCCGGACGGTGATGTCCGGCACCCCGACCGTCGATGTCCTCCGTGCGACGGTGCTCTCGTCGACGCTCTTCGGAGCGTTCTTCTGCGGCGGGTACGTGGCCGCGCGGCTGAGCTCGCGCGACGGGCGGCGCCAGGGATTCCTCGTCTGGGTCTGGACATTGCCGGTGCCGCTCGGCATGGTCACCGTCGCGATGTCCGGCGACGGCCTGGTCCGACGAGTGGTGTCCGCCGCGGCCTCCGGCACCTCGACCACGCTGCTCTTCGGGTCGCTGATCGCGCTGGCTCTGCTCGGCGCGCTGGCAGGCGGGGACACCGGACAACGGGCCCGGGCGATGCCCGCCGCGCCCGACCCGGCGCCGGCTGCGGCGCCCGACCCGGCCCGGGCCTGGGTCGACGCGGCCCCGGTGGCCGCGGCCGTCGCCAACCCCGTGCGGTGAGCACCGATCCGCAGGACCAGTATCGGCGCCTGCTCGCGGCCGCGGCCGTCGTGCTGGTCGTCCCGGTCGCGATCGGGCTGCACTCGCTTACCTCGGTCGGTCGGACCGCGCTGGCCGGCTGGACAGCGCAGGACGCGCTGCAGGTAGAGCCATCCGCGCGCTCGGTCGTGCTGGCGCGTGACGGCTCGGTGCTGGCCGAGTTCTACCGGCAGGACCGCATTCCGGTCCCGCTCGAGGCGGTCTCGCCGGCCGCGCGCGACGCGGTGATCGCCACCGAGGACGCTCACTTCTACTCCCACGGCGCGTTCGACCCGGTCGGCATGCTGCGCGCGGTGGCGACGAACCTGGCGGCCGGCGATATCCGGCAGGGCGCCTCCACGCTCACCCAGCAGTACGTCAAGCAGGCCGCGTTGCTGTCGGCCGCGGACGACGACGGCCGCCGCGCGGCGACCGAGACCACGCTGTCCCGCAAGATTCGCGAGCTCGGCCGGGCGTTCGCCGTCGAGAAGGAGATGAGCAAGGACGAGATCCTCGACCGATACCTGAACATCGTGTACTTCGGTAACAGCGCCTACGGCATCGAGGCCGCGGCGCGGCGATATTTCTCGGTCGCCGCAAGAGATCTGACGGTGCCTCAGGCAGCGCTGCTGGCCGGCGTGCTGCGGAGCCCCCGGGGGTACGACCCGATCGCCGCTCCCGACGCCGCTCGGGACCGGCGCAACGTGGTGCTCGGCCGAATGGCGCGGGCCGGTCGGCTGGACCCAGCCACCGCGGCCCAGTACGCGGCCCAGCCGCTGAACCTGAACCCGAGCGCGCCCCGGGTCGGTTGTCAGGCGGCCGCACATCCGTTCTTCTGCGACTACGTCCTGGCCGAGATCCGAACGCTGCCCACGCTCGGAGCCACACCGGCCGCCCGCGTCGAGAAGTTGCTCGACGGTGGCCTGACCGTGCGCACCACGCTGGACCCGACGATCCAGGGCGCCGCCGAGAAGGCCGTGCAGGCAACCGTCGGCCCGGCCGCGGATTACGGAGCCGCGATCGTCCTGACCGAACCAGGCACCGGCGCGGTCCGGGCGCTCGCGCAGTCCCGCGACTACGGCACGGCCTCCGGGCAGACGACCGTCAACTGGGCGCTGGACGCGGCGCAGGGCGGCAGCCACGGGTTCCAAGCAGGTTCGACCTTCAAGACGTTCGTGATGGCCGCTGCGGTCGAGAACGGCATCGACCCGGGAACGGTGATCGATGCCCCGGCCCGCGTCGATGTCGACGGGTTCCATAGATGTGACCGCGGCACGGCATTCCCGTCCTGGTCGGTCGGCAACCACAATTCGGCGGGCTACGGGCCGATCGACATGCGGGAGGCCGCCGCGCGGTCGGTGAACACCTACTTCGCGCAGTTGGAGCAACGCACCGGGGTTTGCGCGGCTCCCGCGTTGGCGGAGCGGATGGGGCTGCGCCGGGCCGACGGTGCGCCGTTGAGCCGGGTGCCGGCGTTCACGCTCGGCGTTGACGAGGTCTCGCCGCTGCGGATGGCCGAGGCCTACGCGACGCTCGCTGCGGGCGGGACGCACTGTCCCTCGCACGGGATCGAGTCGATCGACGGACCGGGCGGGAAGTCGCTGTACAGCCCGCCGGGTTGCGCGAGCGTGCTGTCCGCGCAGACCGCCGCAACCGTGACCGATGTGCTGCGCGGGGTCATCGACGGGCCGGACCCGGCCCGCACCGGCAGCGCCGAGACCCTGGGCGCGACCGCGGCCGCAGGCAAGACCGGCACGACCGACGACGAGACCGCCGTCTGGTTCGCCGGCTACACCGACCACCTGGCCGCCGCGGTCTGGGCCGGCCACCCGGACGGGTCCCGACCGATGCGCAACATCACCGTGGGGGACCAGGTCCTCGCGGTGGCCACCGGTGGGGCGGTGCCGGGCCGGATCTGGACCGACGCCATGGTCGGCGCCCTGGATCTGCCGACCGACCCGACGCGACGTGCGTCCGACGCGGCCGCCCGCGTGGCCGCGACGCAGCCGATCGCCGCGCCGACGGTGAGCGCGGAGCCGAATGTGCCGCAGGAGACGGAAAAGTCGCGCCGGTCCCGCCACTGGGACGACTTCGACAACGGGTCGGACAACCCTTGGTTCGGATTCGGTGGCTGATCTGACGCGGCCTCAGAACTGCGTGGTGGAAGCTACTCTGACCGCGAGCAGGGCCGTGTCGTCGCTGCCGGGGCTGTCGGCCAGCAGGGTGTCGCACAGTTCCGGCAGCGGTCGGTCGGCGAGTTGTCCGGCCCGGCTGCACAGTTGCGTGATGCTGCGGTTCAGGTCGATCCCGCGGCGCTCGACCAGGCCGTCGGTGTAGAGCAGCAGCGTGGAGTCGGGACGGTCCAGGTCGACCTGTGTGCTGCGGTGGTCGAAGGGCGGCAGTGAGGCGACCAGCGCGACCCCGGTGGGTTGCCCCAGCCGGCGCCCGGAGCCGTCCGGCTCGACGAGCAGGGGTTGCGGATGCCCGGCCGAAGCCCAACGCATCGTCCAACCGGTACTGCCGCGGTGCAGTCGGGCGAACAGCACAGTCGCCATGGCTGCGATGTGCAGGCACCGGTTCGCGTCGGCCAGTCGGTCCAGCACGGTGCACGGGTCGAGGTCCTCGTCCATCGCCAGTGCCCGCAGCACCGCGCGCAGTTGGCCCATGGCCGCCGCGGCGGTGATGTCGTGGCCGACCACGTCGCCGACCGCCACCGCAAGTCGGCCCGGGGCGGTCTCGAACGCGTCGTACCAGTCCCCGCCGACCTCGTCGCTGCCCGCCGGTTGGTAGCGGCCGCACAGTTGGAGCCCGGGGACCTCCGGCGGGGCGGACAGCAGGCTGCGCTGCAGGACCAGCGCGGTGCGCCGGGTGCGCTGGTACCTCAGGCCGTGGCCGAAAGCGACCGCCGCGTACCCGGCTATCTCCTCGATGATCCGTAGGTCCGCCTCGTCCCAGGCCGGGCGCCGGTCGCACATGCCGAACGACGCGACCGCGACGACCAGGCCGTCGACGAGCACCGGCGCCAGCACCAGGTGGTTCAGCCCGGTCTTGAACGTGCCCGCCGATCCGGTCCGGTCGGCCCACTCCGGCACCGTCGGCGTCGGCAGCGGGTGGGTGAGCAGCCGCCCGGACCGGATGGTCTCGGTGATCGGATCCTCGCCCCACCAGGCGATCCCGTTCTGCAGCGGAAGTGGCTCGACCCCCTCGGTGATCACCGAGGCGACCCGGTCGGTGATCACCGGAAGTTCCGGGACGCTGCCCGCTGCCACCGGCCGGTGCAGCACGTGCACGCTGGAGAAGTCCGCCAGTTCCGGCACCACGGCCCGGGCCAACCCCTGCAGTTCCTCGGTGGGGTCCAGGCGCCGGTTGATCGCGGCCTGCGCCGCGGAGGACAATCGGTGCCGCCGGGCCGCCTGGTGCAACCGTCGAGTCCGCAGGGCCCGGCCGAGTGCCTGGGCAGCCAGGTCGGCGACGGTGGTGAGGAACAGCCGTTCCCCGCCGCTGAACTCGCGCGGTGCCCAGTGGCCGACCGACAGGATCGCGATCAGTTCGGCCTCGACGAACAACGGCAGGCGGGCCAACGCCTCGATGCGCGCACTGTCGTACTGCTCGGCCGCCTCGGGCCCGAACCGGCGCCGGTTGTCCTCGGCCGAGGTCAGGAAGACCGCGTTCCCGGTGGCCGCGACCTCGGCCATCGCGCTGGGCAGGTCCAGTCGCACATCGGTGAACCGTTCCCGGTAGCCGATCGGCGTCCCGGCGACCCGGATCGCCCGTGCGACGTTGAGCCCGCGGCCCACCTCGCGCAGCGAGAACGTCTGACAGGCCACGGCCCGCTGCACGTGGGCGGACAGCGCCGCCGTGACGTCGTCCACGGTAACCGTGGCGCCGAGCGCCGCCGCCAAGGCGGCGAGGTCCTGCGCCCGGCTCGCGGCCGCCGCCGAGCGGGCCTTGGCGATCTCCTGGGCGATGCTCAGCCGGACCCGTTGCAGGCCCTGTCCGAGCAGGTCCCCGGCGGCGGTCAGGAACTCCTGGTCGCCGGCCGCGGGGGGCCGCGGGTCGGGGAAGTGCAGGCCCAGCACGCCGACGAAGGTCCGGCGCTCGTCGACCGTCAGCGGCACCAGCACGACCGTCGCATCGGACGGGCACAGCGCGGCCAGGGCCGGCAGCCGGTGCGCGACCTCCGACCGACTCGCCGCCCAGAGCACGTCGCGGGCGGCGACCGTACCCAGAATCTCCCGCAGCGCAGGGGAATCCGGCTCGTGCAGCTCGAAGCGGACCTGGGTACAGCCGCCGAGCGCCGTCGCCCGGAGCAGGCCGTCGGCTCCCGGCTCCAGGCGCCCGGCCCAAGCGGCGGGGCAGCCCAGCGCGGCGCCGATCTCGGCCGTCGCCCGGTCCAGCAGCGCCTGCTCCGGGCCCCCGGGTCGACGACAGCGTCCCGATCAGCTCGTACAGGGCGGCCAGCCGCTCCGGCGCCGTCGAAGAGCCGGTGCCGGACACCTCACCATCGCCCGGAGGCCGGGCAGCGCAGCGGTTCAGGGCCGTCCTCCCGTCGGTCGCGCGGTGCGGCCATGATCGCGCACCGGGTCAACGGGCCGGCGCAGCGGCCGGGCTCATGATCGCGGCCTGCAGAGCGGTTGGGTCGAACGCCACCGACTGGGACAGCTCGTGCCCGTCGAGGATCAGCTCCGGGGTGCCGGTGTTACCGTCCCGACTGGCTTGGTTGTCGACCTCGCGGGCCCAGGCGGCGTAGGTCTGATGCCGCACCGCGTCGACGTACCGGCTGTCGGTGAGGCCCACGGAGGCGCCGAGCGAGATGAGGTCGGCGATCGTGAAGCCGCCGGTGCGCTCGGCCGGTTGGTGGGCGAACAGCGCGGCGCGCAGGGCGGCGAACTTCCCCTCGTCCTGGGCTGCGCCCAGTGCCGCGTCGGCACGCACGCTCTCCGGGCCCAGGAAGCTGCGCATCCGGTACTCGACCCGCACCGCTCCGGCTTCCACCGCCGCGGCCAGGGTCTGCCCGCTGGTTCGCTCGAACTGCCCGCAGATCGGGCACTGCGGGTCCTCGTAGGCGACGATCGTGTGCGGCGCGGACGGCGAACCGACGACGATCCCGCCCGCCGCGGTGACCCCGGCTGGAACAGCGGTGGGTGCTCCGGGGGCGCCGGCCGCCCCGACGGCCACCCCGGTGAACCCAGCCGCCAGCACGGTACCCGCGGCGGCGATCGCCACGATGCGCTGCGACCGGCGATAGGCAGCCACCGCGGCCTGGTGCCGGACGGCCGCGGCGCGGGCCTGCCGGTCGGTGGCTTCGTGCGGGGCGAGCGGCGGCCGGGGCCCGACGGCCAGGTGCGACCGGCCGAACCAGGCCAGCGCCGCTGCCGTAGCGGTCAGGGCGAGGTCGCGCCCGATCTCGCCGGCGTAGTGCGGATTCTCGGTCGGGCCGCCGGAGCCGAAGCAACCGCAGTCGATCCGCAGCCCGCGGGCTGCGGCCGAGACGATCGCGCCAGTGAACACCGCCAGCAGTCCGGCGGTCAGGGCGGCGGTCAATCGAAGTGCGAGGCCGAGCGCGAGCAGGACCGCGAGCGCGAGTTCCATCCAGGGCAGCCCGCGACCGAAGGTGGTCGCCAAGGCTTCCGGGAGCAGGCGGTAGGCGCGTACCGACCGGACGGTGCCGTCCGGGTCGGTGATCTTGCTGAGCGCGGCCCAGCCGAATACGGCGGCCAGGGTGAGGCGCCCTGCGGTTGCGGCCCGTTCGCCGAGCTGCCGGGGCTGGTTGGTGGTGCTGGACGTGCGGCGTTCAAGGGTTCGGGGCACAGCTGTCTCCGGTTGGTCGAGGGGACGGCCGCACGGGCCAGGCCCCTCGGATCAGCCGGGGATCAGCCTGCGGCGCGGACGGCGAAAGCGATCCGCGCGGGCGGGCCCCGCCGAGCGACCGTCGCCACGACCCGGATGCGTGTGCGGATGCGGCCGGTGTGCGAGCCGGGGCGCGGGCTGCGTACCTGGGCCGCGGGCTGGATTACGGCGGTGAGCAAGCGCAGCGCGACGCAGACCCGGCGTGCGCTCGCGCCGAGCGAGGCGCCGATCAGGGCGAGCGCATGGCCGAGCAGGTCCAGCCCGGTCCGTCCGGCGCGCAGCCCGATCGCGAGCAGCAGGCAGACCAGCAATTGCGCGGCCGCCAAGGCCCAGCCGGCTTGCGCCGTCAGCGCCCCGATCGGGCCGCGTCGGGTCTGTGCTGCCGACGGGCAGCACACGAGTGCGGCCGGGCCGGACGGCTGCCCGGTGCCGAGGACTGTCAACGCGTGGCTGCCGAACTGGGCGGCGGCCAGTACGAGGCCCAGCGGCAGGACGCGAGTTGTGCGGGCGGCCAACGGCCACAGCGTCATGCTCAACAGGAGGCCGCCGAGCAGCGTCGCGGTGGCCGAGACCTGGCCCTGGCTGCCGGCCCGAAGCGACAGCTGTGCCAGCGCGCCGCCGCATCCGCCGACGCCGGCGAGCACCGCGCCGGTCCGCCACTGCCAACGTCCCACGGCGCGCAGGATCACACACCCGGCTGTGGCCTGGCTGTGGGTTCGCCCCCTCGGCGCACTCTCATACGGAGCGTCATCCCCGAGGGCCGAAATCTCACGTCCCACGTATGAGAGTCAGCGCTCCACGTATGAGAGTCAGCGCTGCGATCATCGATGATCGCAGCGTCGCCGGCGGCTCAGGGCAGAGGCGAATCGTTATCCGATTCGGGTTTGGCGTCCGGTTCGGCCGGAAAGCACTGCCTCACCGGTCGGTTCAAGTTCGCTTTCGGGCACCTACGCGGACCGGTTCGAGGGTGCCGAAGGGAAGGGAACAGGATGACTTTGCGACAGGGCAGGACTGCAGCGGGCCGGTTGGCCGCTGTGTGCGTGCTGACGGCCGGCGCCTTCGGCCTGAGTACCACGGCGGCGGGTGCCGCGACGGCACCCGGCCACGCCGCGGCGTCCGTCGTGCCGGCGAAGCCGGCGCCCCGCGGGCCGCACGGCGGTGGCGGTGGGCACTGGCGCGGTGGCGGCGGGCACTGGCGCGGTGGCGGCTACGGCTACCGCGGTGGCGGCTACTACGGCGGCGGCGACTACTACGACGGCGGCTGCGACCCGTACTACTACGGCTACTACGACACGGACAACCCCACCTGCGACTGACGGGGATCCGGCTCGCACCAGTTTCGAAGCGCAGGCACCGGCCGCCGCCGGTGCCTGCACTTGTCCTCGTCCCAGGGCTGACGCGGCGTCAGCTCGAAGCTCAGCAGTCGGTCGTGCAGCCCTTGTCGCCGACCTGCCGATGCCGGGCCGCGACGGCGGTTGCGGGGGAGCGGTCGCGGTGCGCGCGCCAGGCGTCCAGATACGGCCACGGGTACACCTCGCCGCGGCGGACCCACCACCGTCCCGGGACCGTGGGCCAGGAGATGCCGAAATGCAGGTGCGACGATCCGCCGCGGGCATCACCGGACCGCCCGACCGCACCGAGCGGTTGCCCGGCCTTCACCGCCGTGCCGGGTCGGATGCCTGGGGCGAGGGCGGACAAGTGGGATCCGTAGTAACGCACGCCGTCGGCCCCGACGATCGAGACCGAACGACCGCCCCGGTCCGCGCCCTTGTTGCTCCGCGAGTTCCAGTCGTCGGCCGCGGAGATCTCGTCGACGGTCCCGGCGACCGGGGCGAGGAACGTGCAGCCGACCGGGGCGAACATGTCGGTGGCCGGATAGTCGTGATGGACGTGCCCGTACGAGACGTGCCCACTGCAGCGCAACGGGAACTCGTAGTGGGTCGCCGAGCCGACGGGCACGGCGGCATCGGCCGCGGGCATCGCGACCAGCGACGTCATGGCAGCGATCAGCGGCCCGAACAGGGTTGGCAACAGCACCCGGTCAAGGTACGTGACGACCCGGCGCCGACGAATCAGTCGACCGGGTAGACCAACGGGAAGACCACGCTGCGGGCGTGCCAGTCGCTGAACTTCCCGACCTTGCCACCGCCGGCGATGTCCTGGCTGTCGCCGCCGTCGTCGCACTGGTCGTTGCCGAACACCGTGACGCCGTACTTGGTGTTGTCGATCACCGACCCGATGTGGTGATGCATGCACGGGGCGTCGTCCAGGCGCGTGGACTTCGCGGACCAGTGCTGCGGAATGGTCAGGACCGCGGGCTCGCCCTGGTAGTTGGCCTCGGGGAACAGGCACAACGCGTGCGCCGGGCAGTTACCCGCGGCGGCCGCGTGCGACGACCCGACGGCGAACGGCGACACGGCGGCGGCGCAGGTCAGCGCTACCAGGATCAGCGGCGTGCGGTACTTCATCCGGTCCTCCTCGGGCCCCACGATCGGGTTTGCCGACACCCAAGATCAATGGTGCCCGGTTGCGGCCGTGCGCATCCACGGTGGAGGGCCGAACCGGTGGTGCCTCAGCGGCCGAAGGCCGGGATCACCGAGCTGCCGAGGAGCTCGAGGTGGGCCAGGTCGGCAAGGTCGAGCACCTGGAGGTGGACCCGGGTCATGCCCGTGGCCTCGTGCCAAGTCCCAAGCCGGTCGACGATCTGCGCGGGCGACCCGGCCAGGCCGTTGAGCTTCAGGTCCTCGACGTCACGGCCGATCGCCGCGGCCCGCCGGGTGACCTCGGCGTCGCCGCGACCGGCGCACACCACCAGCGCGACCGACCGACGCATGGATCCCGGGTCGCGGCCGGCCGCTCGGCACGCCTCGCCGACGCGGGCGAACTGGGCGCGGGCGGCCGCCATCGGCTGGAAGGCCACGTTGAACTCGGCGGCGAAGCGCGCGGCCAGTTCCGGGGTACGCCGGGCACCCATGCCGCCGATCACGACCGGCGGCCCGGGGCGCTGTGCGGGCTTGGGCAGGCCGGGGGAGTCCAGAACCTCGTAATGCTTGCCGGAGAAGCTGAATCCGCCGCCGGTGGCCCACAGTCCGGTGATGACCTCCAGCTGCTCGGCGAGCCGGTCGAAACGCTCGCCGAGGTCTCCGAACGGCAGACCGTAGGCCTGATGCTCCCGCTGGTACCAACCGGCGCCCAGGCCGAAGTCGACCCGTCCGCCGGACATCGCGTCCACCTGAGCGACCGCGATCGCCAGCGGGCCGGGGTACCGGAAGGTAGCAGCGCTGACCAACGTCCCCAGCCGCACGCGCTTGGTCTGGAGCGCCAGCCCGGCCAGCGTGATCCAGGCGTCCGTCGGACCGGGACGACCGTCGCGGTCGCCCATCACCAGGTAGTGGTCGGAGCGGAAGAACGCCTCGAACCCGGAATCCTCGGCAGCGCGGGCGACCGCCAGCAGGTCGTCGTAACTCGCGCCCTGCTGCGGTTCGGTGAACACGGTGAAGTCGAGAGCAGTCACCCGAGAAACCCTACGTGGCAGCGAATCCGCGGGATTCGTGCCGGATCGGCTGGACACGCGTGACGTGATCAATTCCGGGTAGACGGACGCGAGTCAGCTCCACTGGTGACCCCGTTTGGGGGAGCCGGAAGTGGGCAGTGAGACACATCACATCCAGTCAGCCCCCGCCACACGCGCACGGCCGGATTTCCCGCACTCGGTCGATCGCGTAGCCGCAACTGCCCAGGAGCTCTGTAGGAGGGCCTGAGCCTGCGACGGCCAACGAAGGCGCCGCCACGCCGACTGTCCGAGTGAATCCCCGCAAGTCCCAGCGGAGTCGCACATGACCAGCTCAATCCTCGCGCCGGTCGAATCGGCGGTCGAGAACCAACCATCCGTCGCAGTGCCGTGCGCCGGGAAGCCGACGCCCGACCGGGCGAACGAGATCCGCAGGCCCCGATTGCAGGTGGTGGGCGGCAGATCGGCGCCGACCGGGCGATCCCGGCGCGTCGGTCGGGACGCCACCCGTGAGACGTTCGGACCCGCGCACGACGTCCCGATCAGCGTCGAGCAGAGCGTGGACATGATCCGCACCTCGATCTTGTTCTCCGCACTGGACGACGAGGCGGCCGCCGACCTGCGCCGGTGCATGGCTGAGGGTCGACTGCGCCGCGGCCAGGTGCTGTTCCGCCAGGGCGAAGTCGGCGACCGGCTCTACGTCATCGCCGACGGCAAGGTCAAACTCGGCCGCGTGGCATCGGACGGACGCGAGAGCTTGCTGTCGTTGCTCGGTCCCGGTGACATGTTCGGTGAGTTGTCCCTGTTCGACCCAGGCCCCCGGACGGCCACTGCAGCCGCCGTCACCGACGCACAGGTCTGCGCCCTGGAACGGCGGGCGCTCGAACCGTTGCTGGGGCAGCGCCCGGACCTCGCGCTGTGCCTGCTCGGTCGGCTCTCACGGCGCGTGCGCCGCTCGGCCGAAGCGCAGACCGATCTGGTCTTCCACGACACCCCCGGTCGGGTGGCCAAGACCCTGTTGGATCTGTCGGCCCGCTTCGGAACGCCCTGCGACGTCGGCCTGCACCTGCGGCACGACCTGACGCAGGAGGAGTTGGCGCAACTGGTCGGTGCGTCCCGGGAGACCGTCAACAAGGTTCTGGCCGACTTCTCGGACCGGGGCTGGATCCGGACGGCGGCTCGTGCCGTGGTCCTGGTCGACATCGAACGCCTCCACCAACGCGCCCGCTGACCCGACGTCAGTTCCCCGCCCGGAAGCGTCCGGCCCGGTCTCTTGACCGGGCCGGGCGCCTCTGTGCGCACGGCCCGGGCGATGCTCCGTTCTGTCCTATTTCTCGCGATGTGCACCCGCGCCGGCGAATCTGCTGGTACACGTGATTCGGCAGGAGGTAGGACCGATTCGCGTTCCGTCCGGGGCGCGCCGATGACGGCCGATCGGCCCCGATCCGAACATCGCATGGGAAGATCCCCCGACACCGACGTGCGGGCGCGATGCCGGGGGGCAGACGCCGCGACGGGGTCAGGCCGATCGGTGCGAGTTGGGGGCAGGCTGATGGGTCGGTGGCGGCTGGTGACCGTGGGCGCGTTGACGGCTGCGCTCGCCTTCACCTACGCACTGCCGGTCGCCCGGGCCGACGACGGCCCGCCGGACCCGATCGGGATCGGCCCGCTGCCGCTTCCCCCCCTGCCCCCGATCCCGGGGCTGCCGCCGCTGCCGTTCTTCCCGCCGCCGCCGGGCCCGCCGCCGCCTCCGCCGCCCTCGGGCTGCAGCACGGCCGCGCGTCCGTTCGTGCCGGACACGGTCGACCTGACGGGAATCGCGGACGACGTCCAGGTGGTCGCCGTGGGCCGCGACTCCCAGAACCGACCCGGGGCCCCGCCGATCAGCCACGCCGGCAAGTACATGATGGCGTTCGATCTCGGAAGCGGCGTCAAACCGGGGGACCCGCACGGGAACTCACTGTTCAACGCCCACACCTGGCCGGACGGCAGCGCGCTGGGCAACGAGATGCTGGACCGACTGCATTCCGGCGACCACATCGTGGTCCACGGCAGTGGTGGTCGGATCTGTTACCGGGTGACCGACCGGGTCGAGGTGCCTGCCGAGGCGGTCAGCAACGGCCGGAGCCGATATTTCGAGACCGCGGGGCCGCCGCAGATCGCGATCGCGGTGTGCTCCGGTCGTCGCATCGGGCCGGGCCACTGGACCAAGCGGACCCTGTGGTTCGCCGCCCCGGTGCGTTGATTCTGACGCTACGTCAGTTCAAGTCGGGGATACCATCGTGCACGTGAGTCCAAACATCTACGAAGACCCGACGCTGACCCTCGACACGGACGGGATCACGCTGCGGCGCTACTACTTCCCGTGGGCCGGATCCAAACGGATCCCGTACTCCGCGATCCGCGGGGTCGAGTGCCGGTCGATGTCGTGGCGCAGCGGCAAGGGCCGGATCTGGGGCACCAGCCATCCGAGCTACTGGTTCCCGCTCGACGTCAAGCGCACCGGTAAGGAAATGATGCTCGTGATCGACGTCGGGCATCGCGTCAAGCCGTGCGTCAGCCCGGACCAGACCGACCGTGTCGTGGAGCTGCTGAGCGAGCGCGTGCCGGTGACGACCCCCTGAGGGCGCTGCACTGACCCAGGAACGCAGTGGGCGGCCCGGTCACTGGTATCCAGAACTGGAAGTAAGGCTTCCCAGCACTTCTGATTGAGTGTCAGATAGGGGGAGTCGTCGCGGTGTGACGAAGGCCGCGAGAACCCGTACCGAAGGGGCAGGTCGTTGATGCGGACCGTACTGGTGACCGGGGCGAGCAGTGGGTTCGGGTCCGCGATCGCGGAGCGCTACATCGCCGACGGCGACCGGGTCGTGGCGCTGGCCCGAAGAGCCGATCGCCTGAAGGAGTTGGCCGAACGGTTGGGTCCCCGGGTGCACACCGTGGTGCTCGACGTCCGGGACTCCGCGGCGGTGGCCGAGGCGATCGCCGGGCTGCCCGGCGAGTTCGCCGAACCCGACGTGCTGGTCAACAACGCCGGGCTGGCTGAGGGGCTGGAACCGGCCCAGGCCGCGGACCTCGCCGACTGGGACAGGATGGTCGACACGAACTGCAAAGGCCTGACCTACATGACCCGGGCGGTGCTGCCGGGGATGGTGCAGCGTGGGCGCGGGCACGTGGTCAACCTCGGATCGGTCGCGGGCACTTACCCGTATCCCGGCGGCAACGTCTACGGCGCCACCAAGGCATTCGTCCGGCAGTTCAGCCTCAACCTGCGCTCGGACCTGCACGGCACCGGCGTGCGGGTCAGCTGCATCGAACCGGGGTTGGCCGGTGGCACCGAGTTCTCACTGGTCCGGTTCCATGGCGACGCCGAGCGTGCCGACGCCGTCTACGACCGGACGCAGGCACTGACCGCCACCGACGTCGCTGAGGCAGTCGCCTGGGCCACCAACGTGCCGGCGCACGTCAATGTCAACGTGATCGAACTGATGCCGGTGGTCCAGAGCTTCGCCGGCTTCCAGGTCGCGCGCACCTGAGCAGCGCCGGGCCGGCACCGAGCCCGGCCCGGCAAATCTGCCCGTACGCTCCGGGTGATGAGCGACGCGTTCTACGAGCCGCTGGGGGACGGGCGCTACCGCGCCGGCGAGCACACCGTCGGGCCCTGGGACCCGGATTCCCAGCACGGCGGGCCGCCCTCGGCACTGTTGGCCCGGGCCATCGAACAGGAGCCGGGCGCCGGCCCGGTAACGATCGTGCGGGTCTGTCTGGACATCCTCGGCCCGATCCCGGTCACTGAGGTGGCGGTGCGGACCCGGGTGCTGCGCCCGGGGCGTCGGATCGAACTGGTCGAGGCCGAGATGACCGCGGCCGGTCGGCCGGCGTTGCGGGCGCAGGCTTGGCGCGTGCGTCGAGCGGACGTGGATCTGCCGCCGGCGGTCGCCGGACCGGACGACACGGTGCCGCCGTTCCCGTCGACCGCGAAGGACTTCGCCGACTGGTCCGGCGGTTATCTGCGGGCGATCGAGTGGCGCTGGGTGCAGGAACCCCGACCGGAAATCGGTGCGGGCACGGTGTGGGGGCGGATGCGGTTCCCGTTGGTGCCCGACGAGGAACCGACGGGTCTGCAACGGGTCCTCGCCGTGGCCGACTCCGGCAGCGGGGTCTCGCACCGGCTCGACCCGCGCGAGTGGCTGTTCGTCAACACCGAACTGACCGTGCACCTGGCCGCGGTCCCGCGCGGGCAGTGGATCTGCCTGGACGCCCGGACCCGGCTCGACGAGTTGGGGTTCGGCCTGGCCACATCCCGGTTGTTCGATCGGGACCGGGTGGTCGGGCAGGGCGCGCAGAGCCTGTTCGTGGCGCGGCGCTGAGAGAGCGTGCGTCGGTTGGCGACGAGGGTCGGGGGAAGGGCTGCGGCGTGCGGTACGTGATCATCGGCGCCGGCGCGGTCGGGGGGACGATCGCGGCGCGGCTGCACCTGGCCGGCAGTCGGGTGGCCGTGGTGGCTCGCGGCGAGCACGGGGCGGTGATCGCCCGCGACGGCCTGGCGTACGCCGACCCCACCGGAGCATGCGTGGTCCGGTTGACGGTGCACCCGCAGGCGGCGCAGGTCGACTGGGCGCCGGGCGACGTCGCCGTGCTGGCCACCAAGTCCCAGGACAGCGCTGCGATCATCGATGATCTGGCTGCGAACGCGCCATCGGTCCCGGTGTTCTGCGCCCAGAACGGCGTGGCCAACGAACGGGTGGCCGCGGCACGCTTCGCCGACGTCTACGGCATCTGCGTGATGCTGCCCGCCGAGCATTTGCGCGCCGGAGCGGTGACGGCCTACTCCGGACCCGTGCCGGGCATCCTCGACCTGGGTCGCTGTCCCGAAGGCACCGACGAGTTGGCCGTTGCGGTGGTTGCGGACCTGCGCGCCGCCGGGTTCAGTTCGCAGCCCGAGTCGGCGATCATGCGCTGGAAGTTCCGCAAGCTGATCATGAACCTGGCCAACGCCGGTCAGGCGATCTGCGGCCCGGACGACCCCGACCTGCCCGCGCTCGCCGCCCGCGCGGCCGCCGAGGGCGAGGCCACTCTGACGGCCGCGGGGATCGCCGTGGCCACTCGCGCCGAGGACGCGGTCCGGCGCGCCGAATTGATCACCCCGCGCCTCGTGGCCGGCGTCGAACGGGGCGGCGGCTCCACCTGGCAGAGCCTGACCAGGGGCACAGCGGTGGAGACCCCGTTCCTGAACGGCGAGATCGTCGCTCTCGGCCGTGCGCACGGTGTCCCGACTCCGGTCAATCAACTACTGCTCGACGTGGTCGCGGACCTGGCCGACCGGGGCGAGCGGCCCGGCGGGGTGAGTGCCGCGGAACTGCTCACCCGCCTGGACGCGGCACCGCCCGCCGAAGCCTGACGCCCCGTCAGTGTCCGGCCTGCGCGCGCCACGCGCCGGGGCGGCGGGGCGTGTTCCACGCGAGGGTCGTCACGGCGACCAGGATCGCCTCGGCCAGTACCAGCGCGGCGGTGATCCCGACGTGCACCTCGAGTTCGGCGCCCGCGGTCGCGCCGACGAGCATCGTCACCACCGCGGCGACCCGGGTGGGGAAGGCCGGGGTGCGCCCGTCGGCGGCGATGCCGGTCAACGTGAGCGTGAGCACCGTGGTCGTCAGGTCCGGGACGCCGAGCCCACGCACAGCGCCGTTCTGGATGCCGCAGGCCGCGGCCAGCAGGGCAACCGCGATGTCGCGCGGACCGGCCGACAACGGGCGGTGCGCCGCCGCGACCAGAATCGTGGCCACGGTGACGAGGACCAGTTCGGCGGTTGCGGCCACCGCGATCAGTCGGGCCCGGTCGGCACGAAGACGGCCCACCAGACGCCCGCCGGTGCCGGCGCCTGCGAGGAACCCGGCCAGCGCGATCAACGTCGCCGCCAAGGAGATCCCTAGCGCGCCGGCTACGGCGAAGCCCACGAACACCACGTTGCCGGTCATGTTGGCCACGAAGACCCGGCCGAGGCCGAGGATGCTGACGGCGTCGACCACTCCGCTGAACACGGTGAGGCCGAGCAGCAAGGCCGGCAACGGGCCGTGTCTGCGGTCCGGGCTCAGGCGGGCCATGGCGGCGAGACTACGATGCGCCCGGACCGTAGGTCGGGCAGCTGGGAACGCGGTCAGCCGAGGACTTCCCCGCCGTCGACGTGCAGGGTCTGACCGGTCAGGAAGGTGTTCGTGAGCGCGAACAGGACCGCGCTGGTCACGTCCTCGACGGTGCCGATCCGCCGGACCGGGTTGCGCTGCGTGATCTCGGCGAAGTAGCGATCCCTGCCGTCCGGCCCGAGGGCGTCCCAGGCTCCGGTGTCGATGACCCCGGGGGACACGGCATTCACCCGAATAGGGCCCAGTTCCAGCGCCAGCGACCGGGTCAGAACCTCGGCGGCGCCGTTGGTGATCGCGACCCCCAGGGTGCCGACCGCGATCTTGCTCGCCGCGACCCCGGAGAAGAGCACCAAGGACCCGCCCGGGTTGATCCGGGACGCGAAGTGCCTGGCCAGCAGGAGTGGGCCGACGACCTTGGTGTCGAACGACCGCAGGAGGGCGTCGCGGTCCAGATCGGGCAGCCGACCGCGGGCTCGGGCCGAGGCCGTCGAGACGACGTGGTCCACCCGCCCGACGCGTTCGGCCAGCGCCGCGATCGAGTCCTCGTCCGTGAGGTCGACCGATTCGGCGCTGATCCCGGGGTCGTCGGCGTAAGCGGCAGTCAGACCCGCGCAGTCACGGCCTGCCACGATCACCGTGGCACCCGCGGCCCGCGCGGCGAGCACCACGGCCTGCGCGATGCCGCCCGCGCGGCCGACGACGAGGACCCGCTGCCCCTGCAGGACGGAGTTGGTGGTCATGCCCGGTCTCCTTCTGTTGTCTAACCGTCAATAACGAATATAACGGTTAGAATCGCTATTGACCAGGGTGGCCCTGGGCGCCGCTCGTCCGACTGCCGCGAACGCCGGTTCGCGAATCGTCCGCTACATCTGACGGCCAGTCAGTTCGGATCGGCGCCAGGTTCATCGGCGGCCGGATTCGGCGCGAGGAGAACAGCGCGCCGGTGATTGTCGGGCCGCAGTGCGGGAGGTAGATTCCGCTCATAACCCGGTGCGGTCCAGAAAAGGCGCCGCCGACCCCGGGTTCCGCAGCTCGATCTGCGCGCGTCCGGTTCGACGTGGCCTCCGGGCGGGCGCGACCACCTGGCCCTGCTGTTGGCGACCGCTCACCGTGACTGGAAGAAGGACGGGGCAATGATCACGCGTAGGAAGACCCGCGACACCGAGACGGTGTCGATCACCTTCTCGGCCAACCAGACCGACCCAAGCACCGGCGCGGTCAGCGTGGTCGGCGACTTCAACGGCTGGGACCCGGCCGCGAATCCCTTGCTCAGCAGGGCAGGCGGGCCGCCGAAGGCCACCGTGCGACTGCGGGCGGGGCAGGTGTACCGCTTTCGCTACGTGACCGACGGCGGCCACTGGTTCGACGACGAGCGCGCCCACGGCTACGAACCGAACGGCTTCGGCGGCAACAACTGCCTTCTCGACCTGGCCGAGGCCGCGCGATAACGGTCGCCGGTACCGGCCGTGCGGGAGAATTGACCTGACGGACCCCGGTCCGCCGTCGATCTTTATGCAACGGAACATAGGCATGGGGCTCCAGTAGTCGTATCCCCGGAGGCCCCCGATGCTTGTCGAATCGACCGATCCGTCCCGGCCAACCGTCGGACGTCGGGCGGCACTGCGCACCGGCCTGCTCGCCGTGGCCGGCCTGACCGGGCTCGGCGCCTGCGGCAGCGGTGAGGCGGGAGCCTCGGCCGCAACGGCAACGGCGACCTCGACCGGTGGACCCGGTGCCACCGCCCACACCTCGACACGCTTGGCGATCCCGACCGGCCTGTCGTTCGCGGCGAGCGTGAGTCGTTTCGAGCAGGCGATCCCGCCACTGCCCGCCGCACAGCTGGCGGCGACGTTGCACACCAAGACGTTCGCGGACGTGAAAGCACTGCTGGCCGCGGCATCGCCGGTCTCGCTGTTCATCTTCTACGAACTGGACGCGACTGCGTTCATGAAGGCGGCCGGGCATTCCGCGGCGGCCAAGACCTATCTGGTCGGCAATCCGCTGATCGCCGAGACCATGTACGGGAACGACGCCGGCGTGATGCTTTACGCGCCGCTGCGCACGACGATCCGCACCGACCACGCGGGTGCCACCCACCTGCTGATCGACCGACCGAGCGACCTGTTCGGCAGCTTCGGCGACTCGCAGGTGGCGGCCGTCGGCCGGACGTTGGACTCCAAGATCGCCGACCTGCTGCTCCACCTGCAGTTTCCCGTCCCGCCGGAGCTGACCGCCTGATCCCGCACGGTCCGAGCACCGCTTGGATTTGCCTTGTGCATTGCGAAATCGGCCATTCGTTCATGATCGGCCGTGTGCTCTACTTCCTGCGTAGGAGCCGCACCCGGCCGTCGGGGCGCGCGGTGCGGGCTTGCGGAGGGAGTAGCGGTGGTCGGCATCAGCAGGCGTCGGTTGCTCAAGACGGCCGGGCTGGTCGCGAGCGCCGCCTTCGCCGCGGAATTCCTGCCGGCCAACGTGAACCGGGCGCTGGCGGCAGGTCCCGCGCGGGCCCCGCGGCTCAGCGACATCGAGCATGTGGTCATCCACATGCAGGAGAACCGGTCGTTCGACCACTACTTCGGAACGCTTGCGGGGGTGCGCGGATTCAACGACCCGGACGCGCTCACATTGAGCACGGGCCGTTCGGTGTTCCACCAACCGGACCCGAACCACCCGGACGGGTACCTGTTGCCGTTCCACCTGGACAGCTCGACGACCAACGCCCAGGCCAACCCGTCCCTGAGTCACTCCTGGGAGGCGCTGCACGCCTCGTGGAACGACGGCGCGATGGACAACTTCGTGCCCGCCCACCGCGACACCGACGGCAAGAACGGCCCGTTCACCATGGGCTACTTCGAACGCGCGGACATCCCGTTCCACTTCGCCCTGGCGGAGAACTTCACGATCTGCGACAACTACCACTCCTCGGTACTAGGCCCGACGTGGCCGAACCGGCTGTACCTGTGGAGCGCGAGCATCGACCCGGACGGCGAGCACGGCGGGCCGATCACCAAGAACTCCGCGGTCACGCCGTACGGCTGGCGCACCTACCCGGAGGCGCTGACCGAGGCCGGGGTGAGTTGGAAGGTCTACCAGGAGGAGGACAACTTCCACTGCAACCTGCTGGAGCGCTTCGAGGTCTTCCAGAACGCTGCGGTGGACTCCGACTTGTACCGCAACGCGATGCGTATCGGCCCGGTCGGGCAGTTCGAGTACGACGCGATGAACGACCGACTGCCCGCAGTGTCCTGGATCGTGCCGACCAGCTACCAGTCCGAGCACCCCAACTGGACGCCGGCGGCCGGCGCGGACTTCGTGGCCAGCAAGATCAACGCGATCGCGGCCAACCCCGACGTGTGGGCCAAGACCGTGTTCATCCTCAACTACGACGAGAACGACGGCTTCTTCGACCACGTCCGCCCCCCGACGCCGCCGCCCGGTACGCCGGGGGAGTTCATCGACGGCGAACCGATCGGGGCCGGGTTCCGGGTGCCGTGCATCATCGTCTCGCCGTGGACCACCGGCGGGTGGATCGCGAGCGAACGGTTCGACCACACCTCGACGCTGCAGTTCCTGGAGGCGTTGACTGGCGTCCCGGTGCCGAACCTGACCGACTGGCGCCGCTCCACCTTCGGTGATCTGACCTCGATCTTCGGCGCGACCGGCCGCGAGTTCCCCGGCCTGCCGGCCACGCAGCATCGACTCGCCCAGGTGCTCCGCACCGTCAGCACGCTGCCGCCGCCGCAGATCCCCGGTGCCGACCAGATCCGGCCCGAGCAGGAGGACGATTCCGGGAGCGGCGGCGACACAGGCGCGGGCGACACCGACGACGACTCGGACGGCTGAGCGCCGGTCGGGACGCCGGGTCAGGCGCCGACGGCCGCCGCGGGGATCGGCTCCGGCGCGGACACCGGCGGCTCAGACATCGATACCACCGGAGCAGCCGACCGGACCGGGATCAGGCCCAGTGCCAGCAGCAGTTCGCGCGCGTCCGCGACGTCGTTCGCGCGGGCGCAGATGGTCCTGCGGGCGGCCTGCCGGACCTCCTCGGTGAGGGGCCGGTAGGCCCCGCCCATTGCCGGATCCGCGTCCTCCCCGGCGCCGCCGGCCGGGGTCTGCTGCAGTTCGGTGAGTGGATTCATGGCATGGATATCTCCACCCGCAGGCCTCGCCAAACCTGGCCGGCCCAGCGGGACACAGGGGGGCGCCGGTTTCCTTCCCGTTCGTCCGGGTAGAAGATATATTGAATTACCGACCGGTCGGTAAGAGTTGATCTTGGCCGACGAGTGCGGTCCCTGGTTCGGAAGGAAGTGGACGACGATGAATGTGCCACGGAATCGAACAGTGCTCGGTCGGCTGGCTGTGGCCGGTCTGTTGACCGGTGCCATGACATTGGCCGGCGCCGGTGTCGCGAGTGCGGCGACGACCGCGCCGTCAGCGGTGACGGCCCCGGCGTACCACGGCCCGGGTGGTGGCGGCAGTGGCGGTTGGACCGGCCGCGGCGGCAGCAGTGGGTCCTACGGCGGCGCCGCCGGGCGCAACACCGGTGGGACCGGCACGGGGCGGTCCACCGGCGGCTCGGGCACTGGGCGCTGGACCGGCGGGGGATACTCCGGCGGCGTCCATCACTCGCGCGGCGGCGGTGGATACCGGCGCGGCGGCAACTACGGCGGTGGTTACTACGGCGGCGACTACGGCGGTTACTACACCGACGGGTGCGACCCCTACTACTACGGCTACTACGACCTGGACAACCCCACCTGCGAGTGACGCCGGATCGGCCGGTTGGCTGGGCGGCCGGCAGTCGGGACCCCCGACTGCCGGCCGTCGTGCGTCCGGCCGCCCGACCGAACTTGACGCTGGGTCAGTTGTCCGCCTGCGCGGCCGATTCGGAGCCAACGCTCGGGTCAGCCGCCAGGATGGCGCCGGCGACCAGACGGGCACCCGCGGCCGAGAGGTGGTCCCCGTCCGGGTCGAGCAACCCGGTCACGTCCGGGTGCGAGGCGAAAGCGGCCCGCGTCGAGACGTAGACGGCCCCGGTCTGCTCGGCGACGCTGCGGATCGCGTTGTCGGTCGCGATCGTGGCCTCCTCGGCCGCGGTGCGCCGCGCGGCGCTGTACTCGCGCTGGGCCACGGCGCCGGCCTTGAAGTCGTTCCAGTAGTCGCACAGCACGACCCGCACCCCGGGCGGGGCCAGCCGGCGGATCTCGGTGACCACGGCGCTGAGGTTGGCCTCCAACTGGTTCGCCACGGGTCGGAACGCCGAGGTGCCGGCTCCGGCCGCCACCGCGTCGAACGCGCGCGTGAAGTCGTTGGCCCCGGCGAACACAACCACGGTGTCCGCGGAGCTGACCACGTCGCGGGTCGGACCGTTGTGCTGCAGGTCCCAGAGCACATCGGCGCTCGACCAACCCGGGTCCGCCGCGTTGTGGGCGTCGATCGCGTCGCCGGTGCGGTCGCGCACGGCACCGGCGTACGTGGCGAGGACCCCGTCGCACCGGCACTGGGTGAGAACCGAGTCGCCTAGGCCGACCAGGTGCCAGGTGCGCGGCGCCGCGGCTACCGGGGACGTCGCGGATGCATCTGCGGGTTCGGGGTCGGCCGGATCGGGCGGTCCGGCGGGCTCCGGCGCGGGTGGTTCGTCGGCCACCGACTCGGTGTGGGCGACCGAGGTGCTTGCGCTGCGTTGCACCACCTGCGTCGGCCGCGCGCTCTCGGCCCCGCCCACCGACGTCAGCAGGCTCAGCAGCGCAACCAAACCGATACGCAGTCCAACGCGTTCAGACCACATCTGGCGCCCCCGCCTCGAATCCCCGCCTGCGCCCCCGTGCCGGCGGTTCGGCTTCCACCTTGACTACGGCCGGGCGCGACCCGCCAGCGACGGCGGTGGATCTTGGAGGGGATTCGACCTGTTCGTTGCACAGCGCCGGAAAACGGCGGCGGGTTCGCCTGGGTTCACCGGATCGGGGGCCCGTCCTTGGCTGTTGGCTGACCTTTGCGCGCAGGAGGGCGTGGGAGCGAGAGCGGACCTCTGGGGGCGACGATGCTGTCGACCGCAAGCAGGATCTGCTCGGCCAATGCATCGGGCGACAACGGGCCTTCCGGGTCGTACCAGCGATGCAGTGATGTGATCATCGTGATGATCAGGTTCGCCGCGACGCCGTGGTCGAGGGCGCCCGCCGGAGCGCATTCGGCGAGCAGGAGGCGGAACTCCTCGGTGATCCGGTGGGCCCACGTGCGGTACCGCTTGCGGGTGGCCGCCGGGAGCTCGGCCTCCTCGTTGAGCACGATCGCGTAGAACGTGCGCAGTTCGACTGCGGCGGCGACGTGGGCACGCAGCGTGCTGTGCAGTCGCTCGATCGGTTCCACCGCGAGGTCGCGTTGGACCTGGACCCGCCGGTCCAGATCCTTGATCACTCCGTCGACCACCTGACTCAGCAGCCATTGTTTGCTCTTGGCGTACTGGTAGACGGTGGGCTTGGCGATACCCGCAGCCTTGGCGATGTCGTCGATGGTCGTGTTCCGGTAACCGTTGGTCCGGAACACCGACGCCGCCGCGAGGACCACCGCCGCCGAGTCTGTCGCCTTCGCCCTGACCATGGCCCGCCAATCTGAACTTGCGCGTTCAGTCTAGTTTGTACCGATGGGCGCCGACTCGTTGCCGCGCAGGCGGATCAGCCAACGCGAGCGACGGGAGACCGCCGAGCGCAAGCTCCTGGAGGCGACGGTCGCGATCCTCACCGATCGTGGCTACGCCGCCACCACCACGCTGGAGGTGCAGAAGCAGTCCGGGCTCTCCCGCGGTGTGCTGCTGCACTACTACAGCTCGCGCAGCGAACTCATTGCGGCTGCGGTACGGCACCTCTACGCAACCCGCATCGACGACGTCCGCGTCCACGCGGCACAACTGGAGACGGAAAAGGGCGAGGACTGGGTCACGCTGCTCTGGCAGGTTTTCTCCGGACCGCTCGGCCGAGCGTCGCTGGAACTCCTGGCCGTGGCCCGTCACGACGCGGAGATGACGGACTACCTCGTCCCGTTGGAGCGCGAGTTCGGGCGGGCCAACCTTGCGCTGTGCCGCACGCTGCTCGGGGAGGAACGGGCCGCGCACCCCCGGTTCCGCGAGTTCTGTGTGGTGCTGGTGACCTCGATGCTCGGCGCCGCCGCCCGGACCGTCGTTGCCGGCAGCGCGGAGGAGGAACGGCTGCTGCGGACCTGGCGGCGGTTGCCGACATCTACCTCGGGCCCGAGGCCTGAGCCGACGATCAGGAACTCCCGGTCAGCCGGCGCCGCGGGTCGCGTGCCACCAACGCGCGCAGGATGCGGGCCACGACGCCCACGCGTCGACGCGAGTACGGGTACCACAGCACCTCGTTGCGCAACGTCCGTACGCGCGGCCGGGTGATGGCCTGCTGGCGGTGTGACGACGACCCGACCGCGCTTGCCGACCAGGGAGAGCGCCTGGGCGACGTACTCGGACTCGGCCACGTCGGTGGCGATCACGCAGGCGTCGGCCAACTGACCCCGCGCCAGTTCCGCGACGACCAGCCAGGCCTCGTCGGGGTCGGCGAAGGCGTGCGTCGCCCCGAATTCCAGGGCCTTCTCCCGTTTGAAGGCCACCGGGTCGATCGCGAAGACGTAGCGACAACCGGCCGCCCGAGCGCCCTGCACCGCGTTGATGCCGATGCCGCCGATGCCCATGATCACCGCGGCGTCGCCCGCCTTGAGCGCCGCGGTGCGCACGGAGGGCCTGCGGGCGCTGCTCGTACTGCGCTCGTGGCATGAGCAACCTGTGGGACCTGGGCGGGGCGATCATGCTCGGCCCGCAGCTCGACGGCACCTACCGGCTGCGCGGGCGCGGCGAGGAGATCGGCCAGGCCTGCATGCTCGGCACCTTCAGCGAGTACGCGGTGGTGCCGGTCGCCAGCACCGTCAAGGTCGAACCGGACCTGCCCCTGGACAAGGCGGCGCTCGTCGGCTGCGGCGTCACCACCGGGTACGGCTCCCATGGATGAACTAGTCAGTGCTGACTTGTTTCAGCCTAGGGCTGCCCCGAGGATGAGTCAACGGTTTCACCAAAACGAATTGACTGGTTAGTTTTTATTGAATCCGAGTCCTTCGCTTCGGCGATTCCCCCGCGGTCGGCCTGGCGTCGGGCCTCGGCGATGAGGAACTGATGCGGGCCGCCTGGTCATGACCGACTGGGCGATCGACAAGTCCGCCCTCTGGAAGCTTCCGCGTTCGCCGGACTACCCGACCTGGATCGACCGGATCAACCAGGGCCGCGTCTGGGTGAGCCTGCCCACGGTTCTCGGGGTCGCGGTGTCCAGCCGCGACGTCGCGGACTGGCCCCGGCTGCGCGATGCGGTGCTGGCCCCGCTGCTGACGCTGAACGCCACACCGCGATCGGAGCGTCGCGCCGTCGAGATCATGGCGGCGCTGATCGCCGCGCGGCTGCACCGCAGCGTGCCCCTGCCCGACATCCTGATCGCCTCGTTGGCCGTCGAACATCGGTTGTCGGTGCTGCACGACGACCATGACTTCGACCGGATCCGCTCCGTGTACGGGGATCGACCGGATGTCGAGCGGCTGCGCCTGCCGGGCTGAACCCGAGGGGGCAGGGACTCAGCCCAGGCCGCGACCGAGTCGGCGGACGAGTATGGGTTGCCCGGGACCGGAGAGCTCGGGCCCTGCAGTGGGTCTGCCGGCGAGCGCCATGAGGAGCGCCTCGCCCGGCCCACGCACTTCCGGACCGCGCCCGGATTTCCAGACCAGGTCGGTGGCGACCAGTCGCAATCCGCGAGCGCGCCGGAACGCCCCGATGGGCGGCGCGATCAGTGCGAACGGGAGCGCGGCTCGGAGCCGTTCGGGCGGGATGACGCGTGCCATACCCAGCGGTCGCCGGATGTCTTGGTGATGAATGAGGCCGTCGACCAGCGCGATCCTCGCGCCGAAGGCCGCCGGAAGTCCCCGTGGAGACAGGTTTGTGTTCAACAGCGCGACCAGCTGCTCGGGTTCGTAGGTGCTGTAGTCGGCTACCCCGACCGCATTGGCGCGGTCCGGCAGCAACCGCGCCTTGGCGAAGCGGGTGATCAGGCCGCGCGTGTCCAGCTCGTCGTAGCTGAGCAGGTGAGCGACCACCTCGCGCACGGACCAGTCGCTGCACAAGGTGGGGTGATCCCACTGCCGGGGTCGCAGCGTGGACAGCAGCGCCGCAAGATCTGCACGCTCCTGACGCGCAAGGAGTTTGGTGTCCGTCGCCGGCCTCCGTTGCCCAGAAGGGCCCACCCAGCCCTCGCGTCTCCGAGCGTCCATTTTCCTGTTTCGTCAAGCATGCGCCGGAGCGGCACCGTCCCGCCCGACCAAGATCAACGTGAACGTCACGCAGGGGGTGTCGTGCCGAATTTTGGGCCCGTCCGGCGTGACCCAAAGGTCGCTGAGCTGCGCAAATGCGTGGAGCGGGTGACCGGGATCGAACCGGCATGGCCAGCTTGGAAGGCTGGGGCTCTGCCATTGAGCTACACCCGCGTGGAGCGTGCTCAGCCTATAGGTAGAGCACCGCGCGGGGTTTGTGGCACAACGGGACCAACACCTCTTCGCCCACGGCCTCGAGCTCCGGCTCGAACGAGGGTTCCTGGGCCTGACTCCGGGTCAGTTCCCACATCAGGCTCAGTCCGATGGCGACCACGACCACCGCGACGCACCCGCTGAACAACTCACCGCCGGAGCGCAGGCCCATCTGGTTGACGGCCACCCCGGCACCGATGACCGGCACCGCCAATCCGATGTACATGACCGCGAAGAACGCCGAGTTCGTCTCGCCGCGACGCTCCGGCGGGCACCTGGTGTTGATGGTGGCGATGCCCTGCCCGATCGCCAGCCCGGTACCGGTGCCCGCCGTGATCCCGGCCAGCACCAGCACCTCGACCGAGCCGGTGGCGAGGCTGGCCGCGTTTAGCAGGCAGGACACGAACAGCCCGACACAGGCCAGCAGCATGCCGGTCGAGACCGTCAAGGACCGGCCCACGACCTGGCCCACCGCCACGGTGCCGAACACCGTTGAGGCGATGACCCCGGCCAGCAACAGGTCGTGGACCCCGACCAGGTGCACCAGGAAGGCCCCGACAACCACGTTGATCAGACCTCCGACCGCGAAGCCGGCACCCCCGGCGGACGAGGACTGCCAGAACGGGGCGCGCACCTCGGCGGGCACCGCGAGCCCGCGCGGCCGTAGCGACACCTCCGGCCGGCGGCGGCCGGGGGGCACGGCGAACCAGGTCCCGACCGCCGCCACCGCGAGCAGGACCAGATGCGCGACGTAGACGAGGTGGGTCGGCGAACTGAGGTGCTGTGCGAACACACCACCCAGGACCGGGCCGGACGCCAGCCCGCCGGCGTTGGCCACCAGCGCGGTCGTCGAAGCTGGTCCGCGCAGGCCGGCCGGTGCCAGGTCGACCATCGCCGCGGTGGCCGTGCCCGCCACCAGGCCGGTGGCCAGGCCGGACACCAACCGGGCCGCGAAGACCATCGTGAGGCTGTGCGCGACCAGGTACCCGACGTCGGAGACGGTCGAGGCGGCCACCGACGCGAGCAGTACGGGGCGGCGCCCGATGGCATCGGACACGCCGCCCAGGCCGAGCAGGCCGACGAGCACGCCGATGACGTAGATCGAGAAGATCACCGTGATCATCAGGGTGCCGAACCCGTACTGACGTGCCCACAGCCCGTAAAGCGCCGTGGGCACCGTCGCGCCGGTCATGACCAGGTACATGGTCAGGGCGACGAGCAGGGGGCGCGGCCCGAGCCGCGTCAAGGTGCTCACCGGCGGGCGACCGTTCGCCGGTGCGGGCGGGTGAGTGGCGGGCACTGTGCCATTGATTCGCTCGCAAGCTCGCTCATGCGGACAGGTCCACCATCGCGATCACGCGTTCCGGCCGCACCCGCACCAGGACCTCACCGGGCACCCCGTTGCGTTCGGCCATCTCCGCGGCCCGGTCCGCGCCCAGGTAGCGCCCGCCCAGCCGCCCGGCCCAGGCGCGCACCTCCGCCAGATCATCGATGATCGCAGCGTTGCCGTGCAGGGTCACGAAGCTGAACGGCGGCCGCTCGTCGTCCCAGCACAGGCAGACCCGGGGGTCGCGGGCGATCGCCCGGCCCTTCACGGTGTCCTTCCCGGTGAGCAGCACGACCGCGACACCGTCCGGGGTCTCCTCCAGGTCGACCCAGACGGGGACCACGAGCGGCGAACCGTCGGCGCGGACGACCGCGAGCTTGGCGGTGCGCGGCGGGTCGGCGCTGACGAACTTCTGCCACCAACCGTCCGGTGCACTTGTGTAGCCCACGGATCCCCCGCCTCCCGCTCGACGCTTTCAGAGGCCAACCATTCGGCGGCCTGCGGTCTTCCCGACCCAGCCCACTACACTTACCGCCCGACGCGACGGGGCGTAGCGCAGTGGCTAGCGCGCCTGCTTTGGGGGCAGGAGATCGGGAGTTCGAGTCTCCCCGCCCCGACTGGTGCCGAGCAACAAAGTTTCGCGCTGCGCCGGGTCAACCCGGTACGTTCCAAGCGAATCCACGTCAAAGAGCAGGAGAAACACGCCGTGAAGAGTGCCGTCGAGACCCTGAACCCGACCCGGGTCCGGCTCACGGTGGAGGTCCCCTTCGCCGAACTGAAGCCAAGCCTCGACGCGGCGTACAAGAAGATCGGCGGCCAGGTGAACGTGCCCGGCTTCCGCAAGGGCAAGGTGCCCCCGCAGATCATCGACAAGCGGTTCGGGCGCGCCGCCGTGCTCGACGAGGCTGTCAACGAGGCGATCCCGCACTTCTACGGCCAGGCCGTCACCGACGCCAAGATCCAGGTCCTCGGGAAGCCCAGCGTCGACGTCACCGAGTTCGCCGACGGCGCCGAGTTGAAGTTCACCATCGAGGTCGACGTGCGACCGGAGTTCGAGGTGCCGGAGTACAAGGGCATCGAGGTCACCGTCGACACCGCTGAGGTGAGCGACGAGGACATCGACACGCAGCTGGAGTCGCTGCGCGCCCGGTTCGCGACGCTGACGGGCGTCGACCGACCGGCGCAGGCCGAGGACCACCTCTCGATCGACCTGTCCGGTCGGACCAAGGACGGCGAGGAGATCGAGGACGCCCAGGCGAACGGCTTGTCCTACGTCATCGGCTCCGGCTCGCTGGTCCAGGGTCTCGACGAGGCGATCGAGGGCATGTCTGCCGGGGAGTCCAAGACGTTCTCCTCGACGCTGGTCGCCGGGCCGCGCAAGGACGAGGAGGTCGACATCGCGGTCACCGTCCAGACCGTCAAGCAGCGCGAGTTGCCCGAGGTCGACGACGAGTTCGCCCAGACCGCCTCGCCGTTCGACACCGTCGAGGAACTGCGCGCGGACATGCGCACCAAGATGGCCACCCAGAAGAAGCTGATGCAGGGCGGCGCGGCGCGCGACAAGGTCATCGAGGCGCTGCTGGAGAAGGTCGAGATCCCGCTGCCGGAGTCGTTCCTGCACGAGGAGGTGCACTTCCGGACCGACTCGATCGCCCGCCAGCTCGCCCAGGGCGGCCTGACCCTGGAGGACTACCTGCGCCACGAGGGGCAGAGCGCCGAGGAGTTCCACGAGGAGATCGAGAAGCAGTCCGCGCACGGCATGCGGGCGCAGTTCCTGCTCGACGCGATCGCGCGGGCCGAGAACGTGTCGGTCGGCCAGGAGGAGCTCACCCGCCACCTGATCCAGCGCGCGTCCGGCACCGGGATGACCCCCGACCAGTTCGCGCAGCAGATCGTCGCCGCCGGCCAGGCCAACATGCTGGTCGCCGAGGTCGTGCGCAGCAAGGCGCTGGCGATCGTGCTCAAGGACGCCAAGGTCACCGACTCCGCCGGCGCCGAGATCGACCTGGCCGCGCTGCGCCCGGAGGGCGCGGAGGAGATCGAGGACCTGGTCCGGGCCGAGATGGAGGCCCTGCACGAGGCCGGGATCGACCCCGCGCAACCGGTCACCACGGTGGGCGAGCATGCGGCCGCGATGGCCGACCCGGCCAGCGCGGAGATCCCGCAGGCCCCGTCCGGGGACTGACCCGACCCCGTACGGAGCGGGGCCTTTCGGGTCGCTCCGGGCGTTCGAACCTGCGCCGTGAGCGAACAGGGGCATCCGGCCCCGCCTTCGGTCAGTCGCCCACGTTAAGGTCGAGTCAGCCGCGAGTGATCGTCCTTGCGTAACCACAAGCCCCGAGCCGGTGAGGTTTCAGTGATCCAGTCCCGTGACAGTGCCGAGGGCGGTGGGTTGGGAGAGCGCGTCTACGAGCGCCTGCTGCGTGAGCGCATCATCTTCCTCGGCACCGAGGTCCGCGACGACATGGCCAACAACATCTGCGCGCAGATCCTGCTGCTGGCCGCGGAGGACCCGGAGAAGGACATCTGGCTGTACATCAACTCCCCGGGCGGTTCCGTCTCGGCCGGGTTGGCGATCTACGACACCATGCAGTTCGTCAGGAACGACGTGGCGACGGTCGCGATGGGGTTGGCTGCCTCGATGGGTCAGTTCCTGCTCTGCGCGGGCGCTCCCGGCAAGCGGTACGCGCTGCCCAACGCCCGGATCATGATGCACCAGCCCTCGGGCGGGCTGGGCGGTACGGCCTCGGACATCAAGATCCAGGCTGAGCAGATGCTGTTCACCAAGAAGCGGTTGGCCGAGCAGATCGCCGAGCACACCGGCCAGTCGGTCGAGCAGATCTCGAACGACTCCGACCGCGACCGCTGGTTCACGGCCGAGGAGGCCCGCGACTACGGGTTCGTCGACCACGTCGTGAACAACGCGCGTCAGGTGCCGGGATCCGGGGGGACTTCATGAACGACCGTCAGCTCCACCTGCCGGAGTCCCGCTACGTGCTGCCGCGCTTCGTCGAGCGCACCAGCCAGGGCTACCGCGAGTACGACCCGTACGCGAAGTTGTTCGAGGAGCGGATCATCTTCCTGGGCGTCCAGGTCGACGACGCCTCGGCGAACGATGTGATGGCGCAGCTGTTGACGCTGGAGTCCATGGACCCGGACCGCGACATCCAAATCTACATAAACTCCCCGGGCGGATCGTTCACGGCGTTGACGGCGATCTACGACACCATCCAGTTCGTGAAACCCGACGTGCAGACGATCTGCATGGGCCAGGCTGCTTCCGCGGCCGCGGTGCTGCTCGCCTCGGGTACCCCGGGCAAGCGGCTGGCGCTGCCCAATGCGCGGATCCTGATCCACCAGCCCGCCATCGAGGGCAGCGGCGGCCAGGCATCCGACGTGGAGATCATCGCCAACGAAGTGTTGCG